>CAWULW010000059.1:0-5160 GCA_963923615.1 uncultured Holophagaceae bacterium | reverse complement strand
ACTTAAAATCGAACCGGGTTTTCCTGTTGATCCCCAAAGATTAATCGCAAGTCAAATCAATCTTTCCCTACTCAATGCGTTTGATCAAATTGACTTTGATAGTATGGATAAAATCATCGGTGATAAGACCACTTGGAATAGAGGAGACATTCTTTTAGATCTAGAAGAAAAGGGACGATGGAACTATACAACTGGATTCGGATATGACCGAAGCCAAGGTTACTTCGTGATTGGCGGAATTCAACGAAATAATATCGACGGACAAGGTCGAACTGTAGACCTAAATATTCGTGCAGGTAATAATACGTTAAGAAATGAAACTCTGCGAAAATGGTTTCCTACTGGCCAAGGTCAAAACAATAGATCCATCGATAGTTACGCTTTAGGTTACACCGATCCATCTCCTGGTTTTATAAATGATTGGTTTAACTTTCAAGTAAATTGGCGGAACCAAGGTGCCTATATTGAAGAGTCCCAAGCGGCGTATTTTGCCCGTCGTCGAGTTTTAATCTCTGAATTTGAATGGAGAACGAGTAACTGGGTATTTAAAGTTGGTGAACGCTTTGAACGCACGGATTTCAATCCTCAAAGTTATCAAATTAATTTATTAGACTTTCTTTTGGAAGTTGCTCGAACTAATAAGCAGACTTATACGATTTCAGCTCCGTACTTAATTGCAACAGTTGATCAACGTGATCGGCCTATCGATCCAACACGAGGTCTTTATCTCTCGTCCCGCATTGATTTAGCAACTCAATTGACTGGTACAAGTCGAGACAGTAGTTTTATCAAAATTGATCTCAGGGGGCAGTGGAATTTTCCCATAGGCTTTGACGCCCGGTTTGGGGTTTTCATGATATCCGGACGGTTGGGTGTAGTTAAACCTACTATGTCTGCTATTGATCTCCCTTTATCAGAGCGTTTTTATGGCGGGGGACCCAATTCTGTCCGGGGTGTGGGTTCAGACCTCCTTGGACCAGTGGCGAATATTCAGCTACGCGATATTCAGGGCCAACCATTGCAAGGTCGTTATCAGTTCGTTCCCACAGGCGGAGAAGTCCTAGGATTTACAAGTTTAGAATACCGATTTCCCCTTTGGAGACAGGATCTTTGGGGAGAGATTTTTATAGATTCTGGTCAAGTCTATTCTAAGTTAAATCCCTTACCGCGCTCTTCTACCGATCCCGCCCCATTTCCTGCATGGAGAACTACTTTGGGAGTAGGACTTATTTTTAAAATCGGAATTCCTTTGAAGATTGAATATGCTCAAGACTTGAAGAAATTGTTTGGACTGTATCGCACCCCCCTAGAAATTCAGACCGAACTGAGGGGTGTTTTGGTTTCTGCTGGTTTTCAATTCTAAACACGGTTGGTTTCAAGATCAATTTTAGGTTAATATTTAATTTTCGCACGTAGCTCAGGGGTAGAGCACTACCTTGACATGGTAGGGGTCGGGGGTTCGAGACCCTCCGTGCGAACCAATCTGACAGATCTATTTATTTAATAAGGAACGTACAATCTTAGTTTGGTGCATATTGCACACACACTAGAATATGGAAATTTTAAAAGATCTGATAGTGGGTCTGAATTTATCCATTACTTAGCTTATTTATTTTTTTCCTTATGGATTGGCTCCAAAGTGCGGCGACTTTTATTATGACTTTTAGTCGCTTTAATGAATATTCCACGGTTCATTTGCTTTAGTTGGATGACTTGTCATATTCATCTCATCGGAGGAAGTTATCAAATATTTAAGAAATATAACTTTTTATACCTACTTATCCTAAAAGACACACTTTATTTTTAGATTAAATAAACTTTGATCTTTATTATTCAATTACATCTTGAAACCGAGATGTGGAAACTCTCATTCCCTATTCAGACACTCTTGGGATTGCCTTGAAGAATAATTTATCAGTGGGATCTCTTGAGAAACCAAGTTAATGCATCAGCGTAGGCATCCTGATCATCCCACATAGCTAAGTGGCCTCCATTAGTTTGACGATAATAGCCATTCTGAACTTGTTGAGATACCCATTCCATGTGCTTAGGATCCATCGTGTCATGAGTGGAGCCGATCACTAGGGTAGGTATAGTGATCTTGGACAGATCCGATTTTCGGTCCCAATTGTATAGTGTGGCTTCAGGTGGACATCCAAATTCAGAAGGTCCCTGCATATGAACATAGATTTGTCGATTGATACCTTCAAAAATCTTGAAGAGAATTTCTGGCCAATCTTTTAAAGGGGCATGATATAGATGTTTTGTGTAGTAATAGTTCATAACAAGATCGGTATATTTGGGGTTCTCGTAATCCTTTCTTGCTTCATAGCCTTTAATTTGTGTGAGAATTTCAGGAGGCATCTGTGGGCCTAGAATTTCGTTAGCGTACTTCACGTAGTCTGGAATGCTCATCATCATATTCGAGATAATGAGACCTTTAAGATTCTGTTGATATTTGATAGCGTACTCAGAGGCCAGGATCCCTCCCCAAGAGTGTCCAAGGAGGTAAAAATTTGAACTATCTAAGCCGAGCGCAATACGAACCTGTTCGACTTCTTCAACGAACCGAGGAAGATCCCAAAGGGATAGATCTGTAGGTCGGTCTGATTTTCCACTTCCCAATTGATCATAGTAAATAAATTCAACCCCCTCTTTAGGTAAATAACTCTCAAGAGGAAGAAAAGCTTGATGATCGCCACCTGGTCCACCATGCAGTAATAAGACCTTGATTCTCGGATTATTTCCTACGCGTTTGGTATAGACCTTGAAGTTCCCTTTTGGCGTAGTGATTTCTATATACCGGACACCTCCTTGCTTGATAGCCTCGTTTAATGAATGGTAGTTGGACAAGGTAAGTTCCTTAGGTCGAAAAAAGATAAATCCGAGAATTAGACCTAATATGAGATATTCAAGGATCTTTTTTCTATCCATCATCAGTCTCCTAGTTGCAACTTTTCTATTAAATCTGTTTTTTAGAGGTCATTAAATAAATATCTATAACACACAGTTTCTCGATGAGTCTTTAAGACTATTTTTGGGCTTGTTTAATAGCCTCTATGTTTAGTGAAATCTCCACGTCATCTCCGAGAACCCCCTTGCCATAGGTAATACCAAATTCATTACGATTAATTTTAAAGGCTGCCTCGAATCCAGCTCGAATATCTTTAAACGGTGTAGCCATGCTTCCTAAAAAAGTAACTGGAACAGTGATCGTTCTAGTAATTCCTCTTAGAGTGAAATTTCCGGTAACTAAAATCTCAGATGGATTCGAGCCCTTGATAACTTTTGTTGAAATAAATTTTAGTTCGGGATACTTATCGACTTCAAAAAAATCTGAACCCCTTAGATGTGTATCGCGCGATTCATTCTGGGTATCGATACTTTTAGATTTAATAATGAATAGAACCGAGGATTTATCAAGACTTTCGGGATAGTAATTGATAATCCCCTCGAATTCGGAAAAATGCCCTGTAGTTTTACTCAAAAAATGACGAATTTTGAAACTTGCATCGCTGTGGACAGGGTCCACGCGGTAAACATCCTGACTATATACACTAAGGGATATCAAAAAAAGAAAAGATCTAACTAGCACTTTACTGATGAAGTTTGGCATGGCTTCTCCTAAAAATAATTATAGTAGGGATAGAAGTAAGGTTATTAGATGTACTACTCCACCGTTGACGAATGAACGATCTTCGGCGTCTTAATCTCTATTCTTAATTAGGTTCCAATGGGAGTGATCGCAATCTTTAAGCGAAGAAGCGCCTCTTTAACCACAAGGCTACTGAGACCAATCCAACCATTATTGGAACCTCGACAAGAGGACCGATAACAGCAGCAAATGCTGCTCCAGAGTTGATTCCGAACACGCCAATAGCTACAGCAATTGCTAATTCAAAATTGTTGCTTGCTGCCGTGAATGACAGGGTACAACACCTTTTGTAATCAATCCCCATCTTTCCTGTAAGGGCGAATGTGATGAGGAACATTATGAGGAAGTAAGCCAAGAGTGGAACAGCGATTGTCAGCACATCCATCGGAATGGCGACAATCAACTTACCCTTCAGGCTGAACATCACCGCAATCGTGAACAGCAAAGCGATCAAAGTTATCTTTCCAATTTTCGGTATAAAGAGATCGTGATACCACTCTTTGGACACGAACTTGAGCATAACAAACCTTGTTAGGAACCCAGCGATACAAGGGATTCCAAGGTAAAGAAAAACGCTCTGTGCGATTTGACCCATTGTTATATTCACAGCCGAGCCACTGAGTCCAAAGTATGGGGGTAGTACCGTTAGGAAAAAGTAGGCATATACGCTAAAAAATAAGACCTGAAACACAGCATTAAAAGCGACAAGACCAGCTGCGTATTCAGTCGAACCTTTGGCTATGTCATTCCAAACTATGACCATAGCAATACATGGAGCTAGTCCAATCAAAATAAGCCCAGCCATATATTCGGACTTGTACGGAACAAAGGTTATAGCCAAGTAAAACATTAAGATGGGAGCCACAATCCAATTCATCAAAAATGCCAACCCGAAGACTGTCTTGTCTCGAAAGACATCAGGAAGATCTTCGTACCTAACTTTAGCGAACGATGGATACATCATCAGAATGAGCCCCACAGCTATCGGAAGATTGGTTGTCCCAACTTGGAAAGAAGTAACCAAAGTTTCTATCTGAGGAATGTAGTACCCCAATCCGACTCCAACAGCCATA
This sequence comes from uncultured Holophagaceae bacterium, assembly GCA_963923615.1. GTDB lineage: Bacteria > Acidobacteriota > Holophagae > Holophagales > Holophagaceae > Acidiparvus. The sequence continues at coordinate 432 of CAWULW010000059.1, read as the reverse complement.
GCTGTAAAAATCCATATCGTGAGGTACCGATCTAAGAAGGATAGTTTTTTTGTTATGTCACTCATACCTTAGCCAGCGCCTGAATCTTTGTTTGAATGCTCATCTGATCCAAGTGATCAAGTGGGAGGTCAGCCAATAGCTGAATCTTCTTTCGTAGTCCCAACATCACTTCCTTAAATGCTTTTCTTTTCTCCTCGTCTGAGCCCTCAGCTTTAGATGGGTCAGGAAAACCCCAATGAGCAATTACTGGGTTTCCAACCCACACTGGACAAACTTCTCCTGCAGCGTTGTCACAGACGGTGATGATGAAGTCCATCTTCGGAGAGTCGGGTAAAGCAAATTCATCCCAGCTTTTAGACCTCAATTTCTCCACGGGGTAGCCCATATCAACAGCTAACTCTGTAGCGAACGGATTCACAGATGCTACAGGTG
>CAWULW010000058.1:0-5166 GCA_963923615.1 uncultured Holophagaceae bacterium | reverse complement strand
ATTAGAGATGCGAACATCCTCGTGAAAGTTGGAGGTGGCGGTCCACCATCGCAGAATGTCGGCACCATAGGTTTTAAAGACGGTTTCTGGGTTGACTACGTTTCCTAAGCTTTTAGACATTTTCTGAGATTTAGCATCAAGAACAAATCCATGTGTGATAACTGTTGAGTAAGGTTTGCTGGATGTTACTGCAAGGTTGAACAGTAATGAACTGTGAAACCATCCTCGGTGTTGATCACTACCTTCAAGGTATATAAAATGCCCAAAATCTGATTTGTTAATCGCAGGATGTGTCTTGGAGATAACCGTTGCCGAGATGCCTGAGTCTAGCCATACATCAAGAATGTCCGTTTCTTTTTCCCAGTCAGATGGATTTAGACCGACATCACGACATAAATCTTCCACAGTTATTTTCTGCCATGCTTCAATGCCATCAGTTTCAACTAATTGAGCTGCTTTTTCGAAGAATCGAGGATCGACGAAGGGTTCCCCGGTCATTTTATTCTTGAGAATAGGAATAGGCGTTCCCCAAGTCCGTTGCCTAGAAATACACCAATCCGGTCTAGTACTAATCATTGAGGTAATCCGATTACCCCCTTGTCCAGGAATCCATTGAACTTTTTGTATCGTATCTAAACCCATATTACGAAGGGTTCTACCGGAAAGAGAGGATGGGCTATCCATCGAAATAAACCATTGTTCGGTGGCCCTAAATAGAATTGGAGTCTTAGTTCGCCAACAATGTGGGTAGGAATGAATCAACGGATCGGCAGCGAGCAGTGCGTTGTGAGATTGTAATTTATTAATAATAATCTCATTCGACTTGAACACATTTATACCGACAAGTTCGGGGTCATTAATGTGAGGCAAGAATTTACCATCGGAACCAACATATTGAAAAAGGCCCATTTGGTTTGCCACATTAAAATCATCAACCCCGTGATCTGGAGCAGTATGAACGATACCCGTTCCCGTATCTGAGGTTACATGGTCAGCCAAAATAAAAGGGGATGATCTATCGATCCAAGGGTGAATAGCGCAAATATTAGCCAAGTCCTTCCCTTTGAATGACTTGCCCATGACTCCATGCGAATCGAATATTTCTGAATTAATTTTGTCTTTTAGGTCTTGGGCAACTAGAAAGTGGCTATCATTTACACTCAGTAAACAATAATCAAGATCGGGATTGAGGGCTAATGCTTTGTTACTCGGGAGCGTCCAGGGCGTAGTTGTCCAAACTAAGGCATAACAATTCGCAGGAAATCCAAGGGATAGCGAAGATTCAGGTTGGATCCTAAACGAAACGGTTACGGCAACTGTTTTGTGGTCTTCATATTCCACTTCAGCTTCCGCTATTGCCGTTTGGGCTCCATAACTCCAATGGACTACCTTTAGTTTCTTGGTTACAAGGCCTGCTTCAAATAGTTTACCCAAATTACGTATTGTTTCGGCTTCATAAGAGGGTGACATGGTCAAGTATGGATTCTGAAAGTCACCAAGGACCCCAAGTCTTTGAAACCCTTCTGATTGAATTCGAATCCACTTTTGGGCATAATCTCTACATTTCTTAATAAACTGGATTTTAGATAAATCTCTTCTTGAACTTCCAAGTTCCTTTTCAACAGCGTGCTCGATGGGGAGTCCATGGCAATCCCAACCTGGTATGTAGGGAGATTCATAACCCTCTAACCAAGCTGATTTAATAACAAAATCCTTCAGAATCTTATTCAGGGCATGGCCTATATGTATTGGTCCATTGGCATATGGTGGGCCATCATGCAAAATACGACGTCCCTTACCTAATCCGTTATTATTTCCATTTTTTTTGGCTTTCTCGATCGCTTCATAGACCCGATCACGGTACCACTTTTCAACCATCTTAGGTTCTCTGTGTGGCAAATCGGCTTTCATTGGAAAACTAGTTCTCGGTAAAAAAACTGTATATTTTTTATCGGGTACTTTTCCTTCTGACACAGGAACTCCTTCCGCCATCGTGCGTTTGGTTAGGTTAATAATCCAATAAGACGCCTATTTTGTCTAGGGTTTACTCATTGTTTGGATGGGGGATAATCTCAATCAACAAATTAGAAGTATCGACCACCATGGCTTCTTTGACAGCAATAGATTTGACTTTACCATCGATGTTAGCCTTAATTTCATTCTGCATCTTCATGGCCTCTAGAACCAGAAGTGTGTCGCCAGCCTTTACTGAGTCATTGGTGCGAACCATTATTTTTACGACCCTACCCGACATGGGTGGATATACAAGCTCTGAGCCAGATGATCCAGTGGAAGCAACTGCTAAAGGTTGCTTGGTGGCATTAATGAGGTCTAACTTAATATCTTGGTTTCTAAATAAGAGCCTAAATGAAGCTTTATGACTTGCATCAGACTTGATTCTTTCTGACTTAATTTCGTGAACTTTACCATCAATAGATACCGAGTATAAATGTGGGAAAATCTCTGCAATATGAACAATATATTTTCTATCCCCAATTTTTAACTGATAAGAATTCTGATGGGGTTCTAACGATACTTCTAAGTTTTGGCCATTATGATTCCAAAGTCGTTTCATAACCTTATTGAATTCCTAATCTATTAAAGATGCTAGTGGCTCGAGGTGTTGACCAGTGGGAGATCTGAGATTCCATATTTATAGGTAATTGTTTAGATTTAATTTCGTCTATTAATGCGACAGCAATCCCATATGGAATAAGTTCGTCAGGAAATACTGTAGAGATCCAAAAAGGCTTATCAAGAAAACTAGTGTCAAAGATTCCCTTGATAAAATCCTCGTTATTCATCAAAGTTCGATGAAATTGTAGATTGGTTCTGATACCGCCAATTTGGTATTCGCACAACGCAGATTTCATTCTTCCAATGGCTGATATGCGATCTGGACCCCATACGCTTAGTTTTGAGATCATAGGGTCGTAAAAACTTGAGACTTCGCTTCCCTGATAAACTCCACTGTCATTTCTAACATAAGGCCCAGAAGGGGTGTTCATGTAAGTAATTTTTCCTGGGCTAGGAATAAACTTACGTTCTGGATCCTCAGCGTATATACGGCATTCAATTGACCAACCTTGCAGAGGAATCTGATCTTGGGTCAACGGGAGGGACATGCCTTCAGCGACCATAATTTGCCAGGATACAAGATCTTGACCCGTGACCCATTCGGTAACTGGATGTTCCACTTGAAGACGAGTATTCATTTCTAAGAAATAAAATTTTTGATCTTTATCTACAAGGAATTCAACTGTGCCGGCACCGACATATTCAACGGATTTTGCTACTTTTAATGCAGCTTCACCCATGGCTTTTCGCGTAGCAGAACTAATGAAAGGAGATGGACACTCCTCTATGACCTTTTGGTGGCGTCTTTGGATCGTGCATTCACGTTCCCAGAGATACACTAGATTCCCCTTTGTATCACCAAAAATTTGTATTTCAATATGTCTAGGACACACGATTGCCTTTTCAATATAAACAGAGTCATCCCCAAAAGCATTGAGGGCTTCGCTTCGAGCTCGCTGAAGGGAAGTGAGAAACTGAGATTGTGACGAAACGAGCCTCATGCCCTTCCCTCCGCCACCCATCGCCGCTTTAAGCATAATTGGGTATCCAATCTTTTCGCTTTCGGCTAGGAGATCTTCATCACTTAGGGTTTCTTGAATACCAGGCACAACTGGGCATCCAGAGGCGATGGCTACCTTTCTTGCGCTCGTTTTGGAGCCCATAAGACGTATAGATTCTTCGCTAGGGCCTATGAATGTAATGCCCGCTGAACGGATTTTTGCAACAGCATCTGCGTTTTCACTAAGAAAACCATACCCTGGGTGAATTGCATCCGCACCGGAAGTTTTCGCCACTTCGATAATCTTGGATACCTGAAGATAACTTTCTGAAGAAGGAGCGGGGCCAATACAATAGGCCTCGTCGGCTAGTCGAACATGCTGCGACATCCGGTCAATTTCTGAATACACGGCGACCGTTTTAATACCCAGCATAGAGCAGGTGCGCATAATACGACAGGCTATCTCGCCTCGATTAGCAACTAAGATTTTCTTAATAGGCATATCTGATAGATTACGTCATGATATTTAATATGAAGTCAAAAATTGTTTACTTTGTTCTTATAACCTCTTTATTGGGTGGAATTACGGTCTGTGGCTTCAAGGCAGATCCTATTCCATCAAGAAAGATGTCCCAAAAAGAACTATTTTAGAGGTAGACTAAATTCTGCCTTTATTGACTTTAGGAGTAATTAATGCCACGTCGTACCATTGTTAGAATCCCCCAAGAAATCGCCAACAAATATAGATTTGCTGTTATCACGGGCCGTCGTTGTGCGCAACTCCAAGAAGATGCATTTCCCAAAATTGATGTTGTTGTTCCTATGGCCAAAAATGGTCAGGCTCAGGATGCGCCAAAGTTAGCAAGTTTTTGGTCAAACGTAGCTATCCAAGAAGTTGAACAAGACAAAATTGCATGGGAAGAACTGAAGGTCGAATCAACTGAAAATATATTCGAAACACCTATCTCAGTAGAGTAGGCTATCACTTTATAAGCATTTATTAATTTATCGACCCTGAACATGGATAGTGATCGCCTTTTTTCTTACGGAATTCAAGATTCACGCTTATTGCCGATTGCTCAAAAGGTCCTAGCGAATGAGAGACTGAGCATTGAGGATGGTCTAGTACTATACGACACCCAGGATTTGTCTTCATTGGGCGCCCTAGCCGATCATGTACGACGTTCTAAGCACGGGCTCAAGACCTATTACGTCCATAGCAGAAGGCTTTCCTATACTAATATCTGCTATACGCACTGCCAGTTTTGCGCATTTCAAGCCAAACCCGACGATCCACGGGCATATGTGCTTTCGGCGGAAGATATCATCAAGGATCTATCTGCAGATATAAACAAGGGTGTTTGCGAACTACACATGGTTGCCGGACACTATCCTAAACTTAAAATTGAGTATTTTGAAGATTTGTTTAAAAAAATAAAACAAAGCTTTCCGCAGATTCATTTGAAAGTATTCACCATGGTCGAGATGGATTACTATGCGCGTATCAGCGGTTTAACAATTGAAGAGTTTCTAGATCGATGCATAATCGCTGGCTTAGAAAGTTGCCCGGGGGGTGGTGCTGAGATTTT
>CAWULW010000057.1:0-5175 GCA_963923615.1 uncultured Holophagaceae bacterium | reverse complement strand
CATACGATGAAGCCATCACGACTCCAACTGAAGACAGTGTGCGACGTGCTCTCGCGATTCAACTGATTATCAACCGGGAATTAGGATTGGCTAAAAACGAAAACTCGCTGCAAGGATCATTTATTATAGAAACCCTAACGGAACTTGTCGAAGAGGCGATCTTGGAAGAATTCCGAAGACTCAACGACCGAGGAGGTGTACTAGGTTCCATGGAGACCATGTATCAGCGAGGAAAAATCCAGGAGGAATCATTACTATACGAACATTTAAAACACAGTGGTGAACTTCCCATCGTTGGTGTGAATACGTTTTTAAATCCTCACCCTCCCCTACACGATTCGCTCGAACTCATCCGAAGCACAGAAGAAGAAAAGGAACGGCAGATTAAGAACCTGGAGGCTTTCCATGCGCGCAATCGCGATCGCGCTCCTCAGGCGCTAGCTCATCTTAAGCAGATAGCACAGCAACAAGACAATATTTTTGAGGGCCTTATGGAGGCGGTCAAAGTCTGCAGTTTAGGGCAAATTAGCCAGGCGCTTTATGAGGTTGGGGGACAGTACCGTCGAAATATGTAGGGCCTATTTATTCAGCTTCTTGAGTTCTTCACGGATCTGTCGAAGTTCTTCGCGCAACAGTTTAATCTCTTGTTCTAGTGAGCCTGTATCCTGTGTCAACATCCCGCGGAGAACTCGCGGAGCCTCGAGCATCTCGACATGACTCTGCCCCTCACCACTTTCCATTTTTTTAATCACAAACGTTGAGTGCATTTTTTCTGGGTCCGCTTTAATTTCTATCGGGGCGCCTTCTTTCAACCCTTCCGTTGTTTTTCGTTCGATCATCATAAACGTTTGGGGGGCTTTGGGTTCTTTTGGGGAGACAGGAAGTTTGATGAGGACGTTGGTTGCCTTGTCCGAGCCGGGTTTCATTTTGCTTAGTTCCGATCCAACCTCTAGGAGCCACGCTTTAGCCTGTGTGACAGGAGCGGCTTTTCCATTCTCCTGATACGTCGCGGTCTTCCCTCGGAGCGTGAACTCTCGACGAAGTTCGCCAGTTTGATCGGATATTACCAACTCACCTTGGTCGTCTTTCAATGCTAAGGGCAGGTCCGCTTGTGGCTTCATGACCACGTCCCCTCGGAGCGTGATGGTGCGATTTTGAGTACCACGATCCACCGTCACCGTGATGGTTTTAGATTCCTGAGGCACCCGAAGAGTCGCTTCGGGAGTTTGAGCAACGAGAGCTAAACTAACGCCGAGTGGAGCGAGCCATAGTTTCATTTTTTTCTCCTTGAGGATTTGGTCTTTTTCTTTTTTAGTATGAGTTTGTGTAGGTCTTGAGTTCGGATCAATTTAAATTTCAACGCTGAACGGACCCACAACAGGGCTGAGCCGTTATACATCAGGTGTAGGTGCTTCAGGATGAGAGCACGGTTGACCTCCTCCTGCGTGACGGTAGTTTGATAGATATCCAACCGACCCTGACGACGTCGGACCACTGCTTTTTTAATCCAGAGAATTTGTAAGAATTTCAAGGCGGTGGTGTACCCCATGGCACGATCCTCAGAGCAGTAAGCTTGCACGGCGGCCACGGTACTAGGTCCGAGAAGCCACAGTGCTTTCAGGATTCGAAATTCGCTCTCGGTGGGCACAAATCTGGAAATAGATGAAGGCTTTGACATTAGGCTATTCTCTAATATCTTAGTCCCCCTGCCCACGGTATCTTTTCGTTGGAAGAATTTATGCCTCATCCCATGGACGTCTATTTTGATGAACAGAGTGGGGCTTTTTTTCAATTCTTCCCGGGCGCTGAGGTTCGAACTGGCCAGAGAAGGATGGCTGAGATTCTTTATGATGCACTTCAAGATGGAGCTGCCCGACGTGCAACCGGTATGGAGCGTGGGGATAACCCCCTCCCGCCGGCCGTCGTGCAACCTCTCGAGGCCGGGACGGGGGTGGGCAAGAGCCTTGCCTATTTACTCAGCACCTTAGCAACTGATCGAAGACCTGTCATTGTTTCAACTCGGACTAAAAATCTCCAACAACAATTACTAGATGAGGATCTTCCGCGTGCGACCAATATCTTGCAACGACCGATCAAAGGGGTGGTCATTAAGGGTCGAGGAAATTACGCGTGCAAAAAGGCGTGGTCAGATCTTAGGGAACATCCTCCTATAGACTTTACGCCTGATGATCAAAAACTATGGACTCACCTCAACCGATGGATGAGCCAAACCCCCACGGGTGATGGCGATGAGTTAGGTAAAAAAGAGGATTCGCCCTTATGGGATCTGATGAATGCACGCTCAGAGCGATGTACAGGTCGTCAATGCGATCAGTATGAATCGTGTTTTTTAACGCAACTTAAAGACCAAGCAAGCGGAGCTGATGTCATCATTGTGAACCACGCTCTGCTAGTGGCTGACCGAAAATTACGTGAGTCGGATTTTGGTCAAGTGATTCCCGACGCTCCGGTGCTTGTATTGGATGAAGCCCATGAACTTGCAGACCAAATGACCGACTCGTGCGCTTGGTCCTGGAGTACGCGAAGCATGAGTCTTCTCTTGCTTGATCTCGAGGCAGCCTCGAAAGAGGCGCCTGAGCTAAGTCAACTTTCCTTATTCCTTCCGGAACTCCGTAAGACGTGGCAAGATCTTCAAGCTATCGTTCCCACCTTGATCAAAACCTACGCCCTAGACGACGAGGCCCTCGATCTCCCTTCTCTCACGGCCGTCGCCCACCAGTGGCAAGTCTGTTTGGAGTCGGTGGAACACGAGTGCCAACGACTTTCGATGCTGCAAACCCAAAATCTCGGTTGGGAAAAAAGGATGGATCGCATCCAATACATTCGCCAAGGATTGCATCAGTTCCTTGAAAATCCTGAAGGTTGGGTTTCAACGCTTCACCGAGAATCAAAGACATTTATACGATTGCAATCGAACCCTATTGATGTCGGAGTTTTTTTTGATCGATTCATTCGCCAAGGATTTGAAACTGTTATTTTGACCTCGGCAACCCTGAAAGCTGACCATACATTTGATCATCTCCAGCGGACACTCGGCTTGAGCCGTTATGAATGTGAAGCAGGCGAAAGCGTAGAGAGCCCATTTGACTTTGAACATCAAGGACTTATTTTTGTTCCTCCAGGTCTCCCTGAGCGACGAGCTAGCGCCACCCAAGTGGGTGAGACCGAGTGGTTAGAACATTGCCAAGATTCTATCGAGCGGCTTTGCCGCGCTAGCCAGGGGCGAGCCATGATCTTATTCACAAGCCGGAAGATGTTGGATCATTTTGCACCGCGCCTTCAGGCCGGACTTCCTGGATTAACTTTTTTTATCCAAGGGCAGACGTGGAATCGGTCGGCGTTGCTAGATGGTTTTCGCACGACTCCTCAGGCTGTACTGCTTGGACTCGCTTCGTTTTGGCAAGGCGTTGATTTGCCTGGGGATGCTTTGATCCTAGTGATTGTTATGGCGCTGCCTTTCACCCCACCCGATGATCCCATCCTTCAAGCTCGTATGGCTCGATACAACGAGGAAGATACCCTTGGAGGTTTTAGTCAACTTCAAGTTCCTTTGATGGCCCTAAAGTTAAAGCAAGGAATAGGTCGGCTGATTCGATCCCAAAAAGATCGTGGGGTTGTCGCCATTATGGATCCTAGAATATTAATGCCCCACGAGGACCCTAAGGGAAAATCGTATGCTCGTATCGTACGCGCGTCTCTTCCTCGATTTCCTTTGGTTCGAGATTGGGATCGGGTTGAAACCTTCTTGTCCTTACACTCCTCCCGCTAAAGAGGCACGTACACTGAATCTATGTCTAAAGCTTGGGTGATCATCTGGGGGGTGTGGGGTCTTAGTGCTATGACTCTAGAAGCTGGGCGGCCCACCTCACCTATATACCTTTATCAATATCGAACAGCCGAGGGGCGCCTCATTGAAAACCATCTTCCCCCCGCACTCATGGCTAAGCGGGGGGTTCGTTTGATCCGAGTCCGCGTAGGGGTCTTTCGAGGCATTCCAGCCCAACGGCTAAAGCGCATTATTCAGAGTTCCGAAATTCATAGTCTCATTAATCATTGGGGCCAGCACTACGGTGTAGATCCCAAGTTAATACAATCGGTCATCGAAGTTGAGAGCAGCTTCATCGTTAAGGCACAATCACCCAAGGGCGCAGGAGGGTTGATGCAATTGATGCCTCAGACTGCGGATCGATTTAATGTTGTGGACGTCTTTGATCCGTCTGAAAATATTCGTGGGGGCACAGCGTATCTTCGGTGGCTTTTGGATTTCTTCAACCAAGATCTGACCAAAACCGTTGCCGCATATAATGCGGGCGAAGGAGCGGTCGAACGCTACGCAGGTATCCCCCCTTTTCAAGAGACCCGTCGTTACGTGCCTGAAGTGCTCAAACGCTACCGTGCCATGACCATGACCAAGATGGAGTCCACTCAGGGTTTGGTCGCACAACTGAGAGACGAAGGTGCTACTCTCTTCCGTCCGATGCTCACGAGCAGTGCAAGTCTCGACGAGACTCAGCCCCGCTCAATGATTTATCAATGGGAAGACGAGAGGGGGCGCTTGCGTCTCAGTGATGTCCCACCCGTGGGGAGCGTTCGAAATCTAGTTACGTACGGTGGAGATTAAATGACCTCTCGCGATCTCTACGCTCATCTCCCTCCCGCAGAACAAGCTCTCTCAATTTTATTTAAAAAACTCCACCCACTTTTGGAAGATGCGGCTGAGGCTTTGCGTCACCAACCCTCCATGTCAAACCTCAACCGACTCCATATCAAGTTAATCAAGGCGCGAGTGAAAGCCTCAGAAATGATTCAGCAGGCGGCGATGCAGACCGACGATGAAGAACTTAAAAGTCATTTAGAAACCCTCTCAACGAATCTCGTTCCCGTCGGCGAGAACTTCAGACAATCGTTAACGCTGACCCAATTGTGTCTTGAGGAAGTACCTAAAGACTTGGTGGCCTTTATCCCCGCCGGTGTCTCTTCTCAGTCCCCCTGGGGCAAACGTATGATCCCGTTTCTCGAGCGACTGAAAGACGATGCTTTTCATGCAGAGCGTCGGTGGAGTTCAGTTGATGAGAATGTGGGTGAAACCGAAGAAGGTTGATCTCCTGGATCTGTCTCTTATACACATCTCCGAGCCCACGAGACGTAGAGGAA
>CAWULW010000056.1:0-5185 GCA_963923615.1 uncultured Holophagaceae bacterium | reverse complement strand
TGCCTTTTTTTTGTTTAGATTTATACATTACAAAATCATAATTGGCTAACATCACTCCCTCCAGAGCAGCGCTGGCCAAGGTCACATTTGGTGATTCTAGGGTGTACAAAACTGCAATTTTTTTAAAGTTTTTTCTCAGTAGCATGCGGGATGCTAGGCCCATGGCTTTTCTCAATCGCTCTGCAGATAAGGATTTTCGATCACCTAACCCAACAAACATGACCCAGCGATAAGGAAGTCCATCGGTCATCATTAAAGTAGATTCTTTCAACTCCGATTTAAACCCTTCTTTATCACAAGCGGTTTTAAGGAGTCGCTTTAGGTCTTGATTAAGAGAGTTATATGAGACGCTTGAAAACACAGGAAGGATGACACAATCACCTCTAAAGGTATGAATGTCTTTAGTGTTTATAGTGATAGTGTTCATACAGTCTCCATTGGGTTAGTTTAACGCTTACGATTATATTTAGGCTGCACTTGATCGGTTTACGAGTTGCTGAAATCGCTCAAAGAGATGAGCCCTGGGGCCTTTTGGAATCTTTTTTAATGTCATAGAAGCTTGATCGGGTGTCCGGCCACCTTTTTTTTGATTGCAACCCAAACAACATCCGACTAGGTTTTGCCATGTGGTTAGACCGCCTTGACAAGATGGGATAACGTGATCTACCGTCGTAGCCTTGCTTGAGCAACCCTCATACTGGCAAACATGTCGATCGCGTTTGAGAACTCGTCTCTCAAGCCGCCCCATGAGTAATTTACTCTCACTGCAAGCGATAGCCGATGGAAACACGATCAGTTCTATTGCACCATCAAAGGAATGTCGCTTCTCAAAATTCGATGGATTTAAGATATGCGCACGACCAGTTACCACAGCGCATATAGCTTTACGCCTAGTGAATTCTTGCATAGGAAAGTAATTGCGATCTAAGGCAATGACTTCCCCTGGTCCGTTTTTATCGCTCTTCATGAGATTAAGGTAATCCGCTTAACCCTCAATATACAAGGGATTTAGACAACGACCAATGCGAATTTAGGGTACGTCTAGTCATAAGTCACCAACCGCTGATCATCATGGTAATCAAAAGTAAGGCTTTTGGTCTCCGTAGGCCACAGGGGTTGAGCAATTTTAGCCCATTCAACCACCAAATAATCATTGGGGCTAAGTAATTCATGAAGTCCAAGATCTATGACCTCCTCTGGGGTTAATCGATAGAGGTCTAAATGATATAAAGAAGAAGAGTTAGGAAGATTATATCTATGCAAAATGGCATATGTGGGCGACGCAACGTCATCAGGATCACCTCCGAGACCCTGCAAAAAGCCTCGTACCCATGTAGTCTTACCTGATCCCAAAGGTCCGTTGAGTAACCAGGTTTTATGGGAATACTCTTTGGATTGACTTGCGCAGTGGATACCGAATTGTATTGTGGATTGGGGAGTGGGTAAGGGATGTGTAGCCATATGCTTAAGACGACAAAAATGTATTGAGCACTTGAGGATAAAGTTGTAACTCTAGTTTATAGATTTTTGCTTGCAGAGTCTCTGGGGTGTCGTTCGGGTCAATAAGGAGAGCGCTTTGACCAAGAATTTGGCCTCGATCTAGATCATTATCAATAAGATGAACGGTGCACCCACTAGTAGTTAACCTACTTTCGAGGACTGCTTTATGAACTCGCATTCCGTACATTCCCTTACCGCCAAAAAGGGGTAACAGACTCGGATGAATATTCAGCACTCTGCCTGTCCACTTCTCGGGTAAGACTAATTGTTTCAGCCACCCAGCAAGACATATCACATCAATTTGAAAATCGTCACAAATCTGAAAACATTCTGCACTAACCTGGCTATTATTTGACTCCTTTTCCCAAGAAACAATTCTTATCGGGACATTAAAAGGGGCTAGCCTAGAAACACCGTGAGCGTGAGGGTTTGAACTTATCAAAAGTGGGACAGTATAAAGATTGGAATTGAAAGACGATTTGATCAGATTCTCGGCTCCTCCGCCTTGCCCACTAAAAAAAATGGCGACGCGCTTTAGTCTTGACATGCAACCACCAGCGCAGTTAGCACAATATCTTCTACGGTACAGCCTCTACTTAAATCACTGATAGGAACAGAAAAGCCTTCGAGAAATGGGCCTAATGCTAGAGATTGGGAGGTATGTTGCATGATTTTGTAACCAATATTTCCTGACTCTAAATTAGGAAAAACAAAAACGTTTGCATCTTCACTCATGGAAGTATTTATTCCTTTTTGTGCTCGAATGACTTTATTAACAGCAGCATCAAATTGAATCTCACCTTCTACTTCCATGAATGGGTCGTGAACTTTTAATCGATATTTGAGTTCCCGCATTTTACTTGCGACCGGGTGCGTCGAACTTCCTGAAGTGCTAAAGGATAATAAAGCAATCCGGGGGATTTCTAGAAAGAGTTTATTCATAAAACGTTGGGCCCTGAGTGTAATTTCAAAAAGTTGATCTTGGGTAGGTTCAGGTATAACTGCACAATCGGTAAACACGGCTAAGCCCCGTGAGCCAAAATCCGAGTGGGGATGAATCATGAGAAAAGAACTTGTGACCCATTGGCTATTGGGATGTAGGCCAAGAATCGATAGCAAGCATCTAATTACATCCCCGGTTGGAATCGTAGCTCCTGCGATCAGACCCTGACCCAAGCCTTGTCTAAGTAAAAAGGCCGAGAAGGCCAAGGGGTCTTCTAAATAGTTATCTTTTTGATTGGCTAGTTTGTTTGAAGATGATAAAAACTGTGCCCATTTATCATGGTGAATGGGCTGATTGTAGTGCATATAGTCTGCCCCTTGAAGATTTAGTTTTAAGTCTTCGGCTTGGGACACAATTATAGACGGGTCGCCTATCAGGATCGGTTTCAGAGTGGTTAGTTTTAAAAGGACTTCACAAGCCTTCAGTACACGAGGATCCGACGAGTCTGTGAAGATAATTCTTTTGTTAGTATCGCCTAGTCGAGAGATTAAAAAATGGAACCAATATTCTTGAGTAGGTTTTAAAGAGAACTGACTCATAAGTTCACCACGGATTAAAGGGGGAAAGGAAAGAGACCCACTTTCCTAGGGTATTAGCTGCCGGTACTCCAGGGAGTGACAGGACAACATTCTGTTTGTCTTGAACACGCCATCCGAACGGATCTTTTTCAAGGGTGACTTGATTGATTTGAGAAGTATGTTCTTGAACTAGGGATTGGCCAGCTAATTTTTCTGATGGATTGACTTGAGAGAAATCGGAACTTGTTTTGAATTCATAAGTGAAAAAGACTTGGCACATGATTTTTCCGTTATAACTACGTTCAGGCGTCGGAAGATCCAGAACAGTTACATCTAATTCTCCGACTAGAAAATAACTTTTATTGGATGTCATTTTGAGATTTAAAGGGTCTTTAGTGGTCATTCTTGGACCACCATTCAGAGCCATTTGTTCACTGGACCAATATAGCTTTCTAGGAAACTCCAAGTCCCTTTTAAGAATACGCTGAGCATCCATAATAAAAAGAGCCCCAGTCCGATCTGAATATTTGTTGATTAAATCAGGACCGTAAAAGAAATATATCCATGCACAGGTCTTAACGGTAGCCCAAATAACAATGAGGGTCCAAAGCCGACTTTTCATTCCTCTAGTTTACGATTTGGGAGGAGGGGCATAGGCAATCAATCTCTTTTCTGAGAAAAAATCTAGGGCCCACTTTGGACCCTCGAGTCCCACTCCAGAGGCTCCTACGCCTCCAAAGGGAGCACTATCCACTCGATAAGTGGGAGGTAAATTAATCATTACACCCCCAACTCTTAGTGATTTTTCTGCAAGATACAGGCCTTGGATGGAATTGGTATATACAGAGGATCTAAGGCCGTAACGAGTGAGTTGTGCCTTCTCGAGTCCCTCCGTAAAACTACCTACAGATTGAAGAATCACAACGGGACCGAAGACTTCTTCGGTGCAAATTTCTAACGACGGCGGGACATTTGTAAGAATATGCGGGGGAATAAATGAGCCCTCTCTAGGGCCACCTAAAAGACACTGTGCGCCGCTTTGAATGGCTTTTGAGATCCAAGTTTCGATTCGCTTGGCGTTATCTTCATCAATGACGGGTCCAATAATGGTCTTGGGAGAATTTGGATCCCCAGCCGGTAACTTCTTTACTTCTTCTGTAAACAATTTACAGAAATCATCGTAAACGTTTTGATGAATATAGATACGTTGAGCGCTGCAACAACTTTGACCAGCATAGGAGTTCGCTGATAACGCGAGTTGGGTGGCGACAGCTCGAGTATCTACCGCGGCATCAACAACAACAGCAGCATTACCTCCGAGCTCAAGGGTCACTTTCTTATCCCACAGAATTTTACGAAGATGCTGGCCTACACGTTCGGAGCCAGTAAAACTAACTGCTTTGATATCTGGATGAATTGCAAGGGCTTCTGTTTCTACAGGACTCGTTTGAACGATTTGGACGAGGTCTAGGCTCAGATCCGATTTTCTTAGCGCCCGCTGCAGGGTCGCGAGAAGCAACTGAGAGGTTCGCGGTGCTTGGGGACATGGCTTCCATAGAATGGAGTTCCCTGCTGCGAGCGCGGGCGCTAATTTATGAATAGCTAAGTTTACAGGAAAATTAAAAGGGGTAATTACTAGGACTGGACCCAATGCAAAGGGCTTCAAGTAACCGCGTGCTTCAAGGCCTCCCGGCAATAAGTCAACGACGACACTCTCAGAGTTAAACTCCGCAAAGGCCTCAATGGTGCTTTGAATCAGGAGGAGGGATCTTTGAACTTCAGCATGGGCTAATGTGATTGGTTTGGCGACCTCATCAGTTATGCATTGAGAAAGCGAATCTTTTTCTTCAGCTAAGTGAATGACCCAATCTTCAAGAAGTTTTTTTCGAACAGAACGTGAGGTAAATTCCCATGTCTTATATGCATTTATTGATTGGAGTATAAGATTTTCGAGCATGGGTCCAATTAACTTTCATTGTCGAGGGGGAAAGGAGATTCAGAGACTTTAATATATTATGGGATAATTAAATGATTCCATTAGGCCACCTTAGCTCAGTTGGTAGAGCATCGGATTCGTAACCCGAAGGTCGCCGGTTCAATTCCGGCAGGTGGCTCCATACAGTATTTTAGTTTGGGAAGTCTTTAGATAATTCCATACGTAGGC
>CAWULW010000055.1:0-5226 GCA_963923615.1 uncultured Holophagaceae bacterium | reverse complement strand
CACCGTGCCTCTCGGGCTTTCATTTCAACTCCGCCTGGATGACTTTGGTTGATAGCCACTTCTTCATACTTGAAATTAATGTTTAGTCGAGTGGACTCCTCCTGTACAAATTTTCGGTCTTCTTCACTCTCTGTCCGGAGCCGGTGATCGACGTGAGCGACCGTAAGCTCTAAATTCAAACTCGATCGAAGCGCTAGAAGGAGATGCAATAGGGCCATGGAATCCCCACCACCGCTGCAAGCCACTAAAATTCTCTGACCCTCGACTTGGTCACCACGATTTTTAATTTGACCCAATAGGGTTGATTCGAGGCGATTCACCTGAGTGAATCCAGAAAGCGGGTCAACCCCGGGTGCAATGGCCTATCAAACCAAAAAGCCTCACCATAATGGGATTGAATCAGGGAGCCCCAATGCGTAGAGCGGCCTACAATACCTTGGAGAAACGAGGGGTGCGATATCCGTGTTTGATTCTCATCAAAGCGGGGATCGAATTGACTTCTATAATTTTCAATCGCATTCAACTTTTGAAGCCACACAGCGGAGATATCGATAACGACGTCCGGAATAGGTGGATTCTCCCCGCCTACCCATAGTGAAGCCTCGGGTCTCCAAGGTTTCTCAGGTTCGTTGAAGCGAGGCAGACCCGAAAAAAAGAGGGCTCTTCTTAATAATAGATGTGCATTTTGATGGTCAGGATGTCGATCGATAGGAGACGGCAAGACACAAAACTTCGGACGGTGGGAGCGAAGGAAAGTTACAGTTTTATTGACAAATTCCTGATGATCGAAGATTCCCCCATCGGGAAGTTGAAGATTAAAACGTTCACATCCTAATATTTCTGCAGATTGCTTAGCTTCTTGCCTCCTAAGAGTTCGATCCCCCCGACTCCCTAACTCGCCCTCGGTCAAATCCAGAATGGCAGTCTTTAACCCCTTTAAGGTGCTAAGAGCAATCAAGCCACCTGCGTGGATCTCAGCATCATCTGGGTGGGCCCCAATAACAAGTAAATCGATTAGATGACTCATACTTCTTTCATTATGACAAGAGGGGACCCATGAGATAGAGATTCTGCCACTCGTCCCAGGGCATGAGTATCCAATAACCAAGGAGCCCCTGATAAAACGCGCTCTTGGTCTTTTTCCAAAGGAAATAAATATTGGTGAAGTATTTCTGGATCTTCGCCAAGAATCTGATGAACTACTGTGCGTTGAATTTTTCGATCGATCTTTTCTAGCCGTTCTTTGGTTCTTTCCAATTCCTGATTTATTCTCAGGCGAGTATCAGGGTCCCAATTTGAACTAGGGGTGAAAGAGAGGGATCGGGAAGGAAGGGAGATCTCTTTGGGTAACAAAGCCTGCCAATTCCCTTGGCGAAGAAGGGGGATATGCTCTATTTCCAGTAAACAATGAGCGGGGATAGTCCATAGTGAAGGTCGAATTTTTATTTTGGGTTTTTTGATTCCTAGTACTTCCCACAAGGGCTCTATCAACTGCCAATATGAGAACTCAGATGGACCCAATATGACTGTATGCACATCATGAATGTAGGATTGGAAAAGAGGACGAAGAGCGGCGCCAGGGCTTAGCCAGAGATCAGCCCCTAAAGGCGCAGAAGGGTCCAGACGCAGACGCTCCCCGGTCTTAGGGTTTAAAGAAAACCAGGTAGATTGCTTAGATGGATCAACCGAAGATTGAATGCCTTGACGAAGTAGATTTTCGTAATTCGAACTGAGTTTCTTCTCTAATTGTAATTCTCTCCACTCGAGTAGGAGAGTGTTGAGCTTAAAACGATCGATATCCCGGGTAGGGGAAAAAAAAGAAAGGCCCAGTGCCTTGAGAGGCTCCCCTAAAGCCTCAAAATGACCTCTTAAAGTTGGTTCTCGGGGAATGGGAACCTGGGATCCCCATAATTCAACCGCTTGCTTTTGATGCAGTTCGTTAAATGGAAACCATCCCGTTGAGGTTTGTGCCTTTAGATTAAACTCGAACTGCGCCTTGAGAATCCTACCTTCTTTTCGAAGTACAGTTCTCGATACTTCCAGTGCGTCATGGTCTTCGTCGGCCATCCAAAAAATAGCTTGGCCTCCTATCTGCTTAGCCTCATGAAGCGCCGTAAGAGCTTTAATGACACTGAGAGCTGGAGACCAGCCGATCCCAATCTGTTGCCCAGTTAACACTAGGGGAATGTTTTTTTTCATCTTTTAAGTTTACTCTTCAAAGATGATTCCAAGGGCCGCCCAGCCTGTGGGGTCAGCCCGATACCTCGGGTAATTCTAGGGAGTTACGCGTGCTTTTAGACCCATTGATTGAGCCCTGGATTGTTCCCCTGGTGCCCCCCCTTGAGCGCCTGGCCATGCAACTTGCTGATTCTGAAGGTGCTGTGTTTAATCCTTTACCTTCGGCAGAGAAGGGAGGCATTGTTTTGGGTAACTTACCCCCTTTTCTGATATGGAAATATATTGATGGGGACAATACACTGCATTTATTTTTTTTTCAGCCGCGCGAAATTGGTTCTTTAGTCAAGGGTGCGAATAGGGCTGACATGTCGGATTGGGGTCTTTCTTTCCCCTTAGTTCAAATGCGTCAACTGCTTTCCCTTCATCCTGACATTGGAAAATCTCTGGAAGTGACTTGCGTTCAAGTCGATCCAATTCCCCTGGCTACCGTGAGATCCACCGCCTCGATGGCACCGGTCTTAGGGATAGTCAATGTTCTCAATCGTATCAGCCCAAATGCACTTTGGAACCCCGGCCTGATTCGGCTCCTGAGGAACTAATTTTGGCTATGGGCGCCCAGGCGATTGATGGCGGGTTGTTGACGCATTTTAGAGTGGGTCGCTACCAATTTTTTTGATAGCGTGTTTCGATGAATGCCCAATTCTCGTGCAGCAGCGCTCTGGTTACCATCGTTTGCCGCTAGTACCTCTTCTAAATAAAGTTTTTCAAATTCTTTCTTGGCTAAGTCGAGAGGAATGCCACCTTTCATCATTTCGGCAACGAGTTCTCTAAGTTGTTCTCTCATGGCTTTACTCCTCATAAACTTTGGAATAAAAAAAATACCACTACAGTCCCAAAAAACAAATATTTTTTTATGATCCAATAGACCCTACATTGTGGAAAACTCTGTGGATAAGTCAGCGTAAAAAAAAGAAACGTTGCATGTAATTCTAGACGGATAGAGACTTTAGATATTGCTCTTTCGGAAGGATATTCGTGAATTTACTCCAATACCCCAATCTCTCCCAATTATCCCCATATCATCGCGGTTATCTTGATTTACTGAACCCAAATACGAGCCTTTTCACCTACCTTGAGAAACAGAGGTCGAGTGTCATCGAACTTTCGTCTGAAATTTATAACGCGAAGGGGAATTTTAGGTACGAAACAGGTAAATGGTCGCTTTTCGAAGTCCTCGTTCACTTAATCGATTGGGAACGAATAATGCTGTTCCGTATTATGGCTATCTCCCGAGATTTAGGTCATCCGCTTCCTTCCCTCGACCAAGATCATGTGATGATCAGTTCGCAAGCACCACGCAGACATTTAGAGGAGTTGTTGAAAGACTGGGATGCCGCAAGACAGTCCACTTGTCGCTTCATAGAGAGTCTAGGCACTCAGGATCTCGTAAGATCAGCCGAAGTCGCCTCGTATTCGATATCGGCCAATGACCTGTGTTATGTCCATGTAGGCCACGTAGCCCATCATGTCAAAATTTTGAACGAGCGATACCGAGGGTTTTAAATGGACGTATGCGAACCGTCGCAGAAGGCCCCTTGTTTTGAATGTTTGCAGCCGCAAAAATGCACCGTCTTCTTTTCTGTGGCTTGATAAGGCGTTGGTTTGAACTCAGTTCCTTGATGCCTTCCGTCACAAAAGGGTTGTTTTTGGCTTAGGCCGCAAGAGCACCAATAGTAGGTCTTGCCTTCCTCTACTTCGACACTAAAAGGACATTTTTGAACGATTGTAGGTTTCATGGTAACTCCTTAGGTAATTTGTTAAGTTTAGATAGAAAAAGCATTCCACGGCTACCCTTTAGTTTTCAGGAAGACTTTCAAGTAAATCATTCAAAGCTTTCATTTGACTTTCATTAGTCAAATGAACTTTGGCCATCAACTTCCATCCACCTTGAGTTTTTTGATAACGATGGACCCAAAGCAGCGGAGATCCCCCGTGAGGTTCCGATTCCTTTCTGATACGAATTAAAAAAAAGGCAGTACACCAGTTACCTGCATAAACCAAACTTCGAGCAATTTCTTCCATAGGACCATCGCTATCATCCCCAAGAATCAGATCATCAAGACTGGCAATAATCATGTCGCTCCCTCTTTGCTGTAGGATAAACTCAATTTATGAAAGCCATTGAATTTATTGCTATTGGAACAGAACTTCTTAATCATAGTCGTCAAGATTCAAACTCTACTTGGGTTGCCCAGCAATTGAAAACTTTGGGGTTAGCCCTAACCCGAAAAAGTATAGTAGGTGATGTGCGTGAAGATATCGTAAAAGTATTAAAAGAGAGTTTGAATCGAAGTGATCTGGTGATTACATGTGGGGGCCTCGGGCCAACATTTGATGATCTGACGCGGGATGCGATTGCCGAGGCCTTTAATCTTCCACTGGAATACCATGAATTCCTTGCGAAGGAGATTGAACAATTTTTTAAATTACGAGGCCGCGAAATTGCATCAAGTAACCTCAGACAGGCCTATTTACCCCAAGGTGCGACTCCTCTCACTAATTCGCTTGGGACGGCGCCCGGAATTTCTCTTGAAATTACCTATAAGGATAAAAAAAAATCCTTTTTCTTTTTGCCAGGCGTTCCGCGGGAACTGCAGACTATGTGGGCTACATTGATTCAACCTCAAATAGAAATGTCAGCTTTAGGGTCTACAAAAGTCCATTCACAAAGGTTTGTGACTGCGGGCGTTCCAGAAAGCACCCTTAATGATCGCACTCAATCTTTTAGGGAAAAGTATCACGAGGCTGAATGGACTATTCTAGCTAATCTAACTCAAGTTGAATTCTTAGTTACTCATCCTTCAAGTGAATATTTAAAACGGCTTTCAACCGAGTTTATTAAATTCTTATCCGACGATTTTATTGGATTAGGTAATGTGTCGCTCGAATCTTCTCTACTCAATCTTTTAACGGACCGATCTGAAACCCTTTCTTTGGCGGAGAGCATGACTGGAGGCCTAATTACATCTCGTCTTTCTGCGCATCCGG
>CAWULW010000054.1:0-5287 GCA_963923615.1 uncultured Holophagaceae bacterium | reverse complement strand
TATACATTGCTGAAAATGGAGATAGTTTTTGCCGACTATGGATTATCACCAATGCTAACTCGCGTCTTCAAAATGAGACGATATCGATGAATGTGCTCCAGATTACCAATGAAACTGGTGGGCGCTCCGTGGTGGCTAACAATGGAACTATTTTTACCTATGCTGACAATGGCTCAAGTATTTTCATCGGAACTGATCCAGTCACGGGACCTAGGCTTCGAAAAGGCTCTTCCTCTGGCTTTCAGAATGCTAATCAACTGATTGGAGCGTTAACCCAATTAGGGACATACGGATCTTTAGCTTTAGATACAGCCAATAACGTTCTTTATGTTGGTCTTCATCTCGTTGATGGAAACAAAAATCAACCTCAACAGCCAATCCTAGCATTTGATACCGGATCTTTTGGTTTGGGTTTTAATCAGCCACCAAAATTCACACTTGGAGATCCTGCTTCGCAAAGACAAATTCGGGTACTCTCACACGGTGGAAATAAGGCTTGGCTACTTGCTCTTTCAAGTGCTTCCTCTGCCGGTAACAATGCTATTTCAATCTGGATGGATCCTCATCCTGGATCAATACATAAAACTGTTACTATCCCAGGCAGTCCTTCAAGAATTTTTAAAGGTCTTGCCCTTGATGGCAATGCAAATTAAGGGACATACAACTAACTGAATACGAATGTTATCCTAGAGACACCATTAAAAGTTCTTTTAGAGAATGGAGTCTTAATTGGCTAAACGACAAGAGGCTTTGGATTATCACTCTAAGGGTCGTAAAGGGAAAATCGAGGTGATTCCCTCGAAACCCACGAGTACCTCACGTGACTTGAGCTTGGCATATTCTCCTGGAGTAGCAGAGCCTTGCCTTGAAATCGCTCAAAATCCCGATGACGTCTATCAATACACGGCAAAGGGAAATTTAGTTGGCGTGATTAGCAACGGAACAGCCGTCCTAGGTCTTGGAAATATTGGAGCGCTGGCAAGCAAGCCCGTAATGGAAGGTAAGGGAGTCCTATTCAAACGCTTTGCAGATATCGATGTCTTCGATATTGAAATTAGCGAAGAAGATCCCGAGAGATTTATTCAGATTGTGAAAGCACTTAAGCCTACTTTCGGAGGAATTAATCTTGAGGATCTCAAAGCTCCAGAGTGCTTTGAGATTGAAGAGAAACTTCGGAAGATCATGAATATTCCCATCATGCATGATGATCAACATGGAACAGCGATCATTTCCACAGCAGCTCTTTTCAATGCTCTCGAAATTACACAAAAAGATATCTCTGAGATTAAGGTAGTTTTTAGTGGCGCAGGGGCAAGTGCGATTGCCTGTGCAAATATGATGGTGTCTACCGGCGTTAAACTTGAGAATCTATGGCTATGCGACACAAAGGGGCTTGTCTATTCGGGTCGAAGTGATGGGATGAATTCCTACAAGTCAAAGTTTGCTAAAGATTCTAATTTAAGGACTCTTGCACAAGTTATTAAGAATGCTGATGTCTTTGTCGGATGCAGTGCGAAAGGTGTGCTCACTGTTGAAATGATAAAGTCAATGGCACCCAATCCCATTGTTTTTGCCCTGGCTAATCCAGATCCTGAAATTGATTACCCAATCGCTAAGGCTGCACGCCCGGACCTGATTATGGCGACTGGGCGAAGTGACTATCCTAACCAAGTTAATAATGTCCTTGGCTTTCCATTCATATTTCGAGGTGCGTTAGATGTCCATGCAAAAGAAATAAATGAAGCAATGAAACTTGCAGCAGCCAAAGCTCTAGCAGATCTAGCCCGAGAAGAGGTTCCTGATTCAGTTAGTCGAGCCTATGGAGGTCAAAAATTTTCTTTTGGTCCTGAATACATCATCCCTAAGCCCTTCGATACTAGGGTTCTTCTATGGGTAGCACCTGCAGTGGCGAAGGCTGCTATGGAATCGGGAGTAGCGCGTAACCCAATTCATGATTTTGATCGTTATCGAGAATATCTAGAGGATCTTCAGGGTCGAAGTAAAGATTTAATTCGCTCAGTGATAAATCGTGCCAAATTGGATCCGAAAAGGATTATATTTCCTGAGGGTGATCATCCACTAATTTTACGCGCCTGCGAAGCCTTAAAAGATGAGGGTATCTGTCATCCTGTTCTAATTGGTCCTTGTGGGAGAATCCAAGATACCATCAGAGAGTTAGGATTAAATCTTCCTGGGGTAGAAATTATTGACCCAGAAGACTCAGATCTCAAGAATGCTGCCACAGAACTTTATCTCGAGCTAAGAAAACACAAAGGTATTGGCTGGGAGGAAGCAAAACGACAAGTACTTCGTCCGGTTGTGTTTGGATCTCTTTTATGTCGAATGAATCGTGCCGAAGGTTTGCTGTCAGGATTAACCACTTCCTACCCAGAAACCATAAGGCCTTGTCTTGAAATCATTGGTCCTCGTGAGGGTGTGAGAAGAGTTGCGGGAGTTTACATCACCATCATGAAAGATCGTGTTTTATTTCTCTCTGATACAACAATGACAATTCAACCAACAGCGGATGAATTAACCGAAACGGCCATTATGACAGCTGATTTGGCACTTAATCGATTTGGAATCGAACCTAAAGTAGCCCTGCTCTCCTACTCAAATTTTGGTACGGTAAATAACTCTGATATTGAAATTATAAGAGACGCAACAAAAAAAATTCACCAGCAGCGTCCTGATATCAAATGTGATGGTGAGGTCCAAGCAGATACAGCACTTTCAAAACGTATTTTGGCTGAAAAATTCCCTTGGTCAACACTGCAGGGGGGAGCAAATGTACTTATTTTTCCCAACCTCGCAAGTGCCAATATTAGCTACAAACTCATTCAAAGATTGGCTAAGGCAGAAATCATGGGCCCAATTACATGCGGGATGAGTCGTCCAGTCAATATTCTTCAGCAAGATTCCTCTTTAAACGATGTGATTCACATGGCCGCTATCACTGTGGTTGAAGCCCAAGATTCTGGTCGTTAAAGTGCATCCGAAAATAAGACAACTTTGGATAATTATTGGAGCGAGGGTTCGGCTCGGTCGATGGATTGCTGAAGACCTTGCCAAAGATCACGATCTTCTTTTAACGAGTTCTAAGTCTTGGAATGATATAAGCTGGCATCACGGTATATCCTCCATTATGAGGACATTTACCTGGGATGCTTCTTCTAAGGATATCTGTAAGATCATCCAGTCAGATTTGAGATTAGTACTTGGCTCACACTTAAGAATAGATGGAGCCTGTTTTTTAAGTAGTACCTTCGATGAGCAAAGACTAGGGACCTGGGATTTAGAGAGCACTCAGAAGACTTTTAATACTAACCTTATATTTCCAATGTTATGTACTCAAGAGATTTTGCCTTTTCTAAATCCACAGGCATCCCTTCATTATTTTTTAGACTACGCAATTCAGAATCCTTACAAGAAACGCTTACCATATTCAGCATCTAAAGCAGGATTAAAGAATTTCATTAGCGGCTTAAACGAATTGGTGGGAGACGAGATAAACATTCAAGGACATATGCTTGGAACTATCACTAAAGATGGTGAACCAAATGCTTATCCACTTTATACACCACCGCAACCGTTTTCTTCACTAATGCAGGATATTAGAGGCAAATCGGACTAATTTTTATTCAACCTAAAATGTCATTAAAATCGAAGGCAAATCGTCATTTATTTTCAGAGAACATTAAAATCTTCATCCATTTTTTTAGGTCTGTGTTAATTTGCAAGATGTGTAAGGGAAACCAAAATGAGTGACCGACAGTTATTGAGAATTACAAAATCTTCAACTCTAGTACTTGCGCTTTTTCAGGCTTTATTTTTATGGATATTGCATCACCTAATTGAATCCAAAGTCTGGCCTGCTACTCAACCTCATTGGTTTATCCCTGCTTACATATTAGTTATTTTTATTCCTATTACATTCTATCTTTTATGGCCACATCGATCGGCTTCACTTCTAAGGCGATGGATAATTTTTATTATTCTATTTATTCTGTTTTGTACTTATTGGGCATTTAGAGATTTACCTGTGCTCACACAAGATATTAATCTCGACGGAGATCGCATTGCAGAGTTTATTGTGCCCTGGACCATTGCTTGGTTAATTGGGATTCCTCTGCTAAGGACAAAACTCGAAGGCGCTAATTGGGATAAACCATATAAAGTTTTTTTTCGAAGTTGCTGGCGCTGCTATCTAACTTTAATAGAAGCCTCTTTTTTCGTTGGCTTTTTTTGGATGTTATTGAGACTGTGGGCAGCTCTTTTTCAAACACTAGGCATAGCGTTTTTTGACGAAATATTCAGCGACTCCCGATTTATCTATCCAGCAACAACATTAGCCCTTGTTGTAGCAATCCAAATTATTGAAAATAGCGAGGAGCTTTTTCAAAGTGTACTTAACCAAATACTCGGAATCTTAAAATGGTTATTACCCCTTACAGGTACTATTGCTATTGCCTTTTCTATTGCCCTAGTGCCTAAGTTACCTTTGTTGCTTTTTAGCGGCCAACGCATTATAGATAGTTCTACCCTCTTCGCCCTTGTGTTATTTAATCTTTTATTCTTCAATGCGGCGTATCGCGAAGGGGGTATAAATTCTATCTACCCTTCTTGGTTACAGGGCGGTCTCCGGGTTGTTCCTGCTTTGCTTGTGCTTATAGCACTTACGGGTCTTTATTCAATCTCCATTCGTATTTTGGAATTAGGTTTGACCCCGGCCCGGTATTGGGGATTCTTGACTGGAGTATTTTCGGTTTTATTTTCGATTGGGTATAGTTATGCAAGTTTTAGACAAGGCCCTTGGCTACAAAATATTGAGACTTCCAACACTAATTTGTCCATCATAATATTTTTTTCACTTTTAGTAAGTTTGACACCTATTTGTGACCCAACCCGTTTAAGCATTGAATCGCAAATCAAACACTCAATCAATGCATCAACTTTCGAGTCCACTTCCGGTGCCCTTCAATACCTTCGATTCGACTCGGGCGAACAAGGACGAAAGATACTGCATTCATTAGCACAAGGGACGATCGACATACCAGATTCTAGTAAGCGACTATTTATCCAAAATGAATCTAACAGACTGCTTGCTCTTAAATCGAAAAAAGATTTAAAAAGAGGCGATAGCTCAGCTACTCCTGATCGTTACAAACAGTGGCGATTAAAATTACAGGTTATTCCTGCTTCCTCTAATATTGACTTAGAGCTAGAAGCAGCTATCAAGCAAGAATTTATTATTTCTGCCTCGCTATTGGACCCCCTTGGAAAGAAC
>CAWULW010000053.1:0-5384 GCA_963923615.1 uncultured Holophagaceae bacterium | reverse complement strand
CTTTATCACACAGAAGTCGTTAAACAACTCAAAAAAGAATTTGGGTTCAAGAGCACTATGCGCGTTCCCCGCGTTCAAAAAGTTGTTATCAATATGGGAGTGGGCGACGCAACCCAAAACATCAAGATCTTGGATGTTGCGGTGGAAGAACTAACTGCCATTGCTGGTCAGAAAGCCGTGGTCCGTAAATCAAAGAAAAGTATCGCCACGTTTAAATTACGTGAAGGGATGCCGATTGCCTGCATGGTCACTCTTCGCGGCTCACGCATGTGGGAATTTATGGATCGACTCTTCAATTTGAGCCTTCCTCGTGTCCGTGATTTTAGAGGAGTTCCTTCTAAATCCTTCGACGGCCGAGGTAACTTTACTCTAGGCCTCAAAGAACAACTTATTTTTCACGAGATCGATTACGCCAAGGTCGACAAGATCAAGGGTATGAACATCACGTTTGTTACCACCGCCCAGACTGATGCCGAAGCTCAGGCTTTATTAAGCCATCTTGGCATGCCCTTTCGTAAATAGGAGACCCCATGGCTCGTATTTGTAAAATTGTTAAAGACGAAAAGAAACCCAAGTTTAAAATTCGTCATCGCAATCGTTGTAAGAGTTGCGGTCGTCCACGCAGCTTCATGCGTAAATTTGCCCTGTGCCGTTTATGTTTTAGAAAATTAGCACTCGCCGGTATGTTACCGGGCGTTCAAAAATCTAGTTGGTAAGGAACGATTATGTATACAGATCCTATTGCTGATTACCTCACACGCTTGCGCAACGGTCTAATGGCTGGTCATGACGCCGTCGTCATTCCTGCGAGCAAGATCAAAATGGCCATTTCCGAAATTCTCAAAAAGGAAGGCTACATTCATTCCTTTAAGCAAATTGACCACGAAGGTCGTAACTATGTCGTGGTGAATCTCAAATATGCTAAGGATCGCAAGAGCGTGATTCACGGTGTCCGTCGTGTGTCCCGCCCCGGTCTTCGCGTTTATAAGAATTGCGAAAGTATCCCAAAAGTCAATGGTGGCTTAGGGATCTCGATCCTGTCTACTTCCAAAGGTGTCTTGTCTGATCGGGACGCCCGTAAATTAAATGTGGGCGGTGAAATCCTCGCCTCGGTTTGGTAATCCCCCTCCTGAAACAGGCTCACGCCTCTAATCTAAGGAAAAACAATGTCTCGAATTGGAAAAAAACATATCCCACTCCCTAAGGGTGTCAAAGTTGCTATCCAGGGATCTTCAGCAATGATTGAGGGCCCCAAGGGTAAACTCACCTGCCCAGTTCCAGCTCATATCACCTTTGACATACAGGCTGAGACCATCATTATTCAACGTGCCAATGAAGATGCTCAAACCAAGGCCTATCATGGTTTGACTCGTGCCTTAGTTCAAAATGCCATCACAGGAGTAACCGAAGGCTTTAAGAAAGATTTAGATATCGTCGGAGTAGGATACAAGGCAGCCTTGGAAGGCAAAAAACTTCGACTAGATTTAGGTTATAGTCATCCCATTTTTTATGAGATCCCCCAGGGAATCCAGGTTGCTGTGGAGAAGTTGACGCACGTGACCGTCTCAGGCTCGGATCGACAACTCGTCGGTCAAGTAGCTGCAGATATTCGCAAATATCGCAAACCCGAGCCCTACAAAGGTAAGGGTGTCATGTACACCGGCGAAGTGATCCGTCGTAAAGCCGGTAAGACCGGAAAGTAGGGAGTGAGCCAATGTCAAAGAGCATGAAAGAACAACGATTACAAACTCGAAAACGTATCCGAGGCCGCGTGTCGGGTACAGCCGACAAACCTCGTTTGACGGTTTATAAGTCTCTTCAGCGTATCTATGTCCAAGCTATTGATGACGCCCAAGGTATCACGTTAGCTACAGCAAGTACCTTAGAGAAAACCTTACGAGCGAAGATTAAAAGCGGTTCTAATATTGAAGCGGCCAAAATCGTGGGCCAACAAATTGCAGCCCGCTTAAAAGAGAAGGGCATCACTACGGTGGTGTTTGATCGCAATGGTTATGTCTATCACGGCCGGGTGAAAGCCTTGGCAGATTCGGCTCGAGAAGCCGGACTTAAGTTCTAGGGGACGATATGGTAAAAGAATTCAAAGAAAAAAATGATCCGAACGCACAGTTCACCGCCGACCTCCAGGACGACGGTTACAAAGATCAAGTGGTCTACATTGGTCGCGTGACGAAGGTCGTCAAGGGAGGAAAAAACTTCTCCTTTTCGGCCCTGGTAGTTGTCGGAGATGGCAAAGGCAAAGTAGGATTTGGGCTCGGCAAAGCGCTCGAAGTTCCTTCAGCGATTAAAAAAGGTATCCAGTCGGCCAAACGCAATATGATTGACATCAAAATTACCTCCACTGGTTCCATTGCTCATCCGATTACCGGTACCTTTGGAGCTGGCTCGGTCTTACTGAAGCCTGCCCCCGAAGGAACGGGCATTATTGCAGGTGCCGCTGTACGCGCCGTGATGGAAGCTGTTGGAATCCAAAATGTCTTAACGAAAAGCCTGGGATCCTCGAATCCTCACAACGTCGTTCGAGCTACGTTTGATGGACTTGCTTCCTTAATGGATCCCTATAGCGTGGCCACCGATCGGGGCATCGAACAGGCGGAGCTCTAATATGGAAAATCTACTCGGTAAAAACGTCATTATCACACTTCGCAAATCCACCATTGCGACGGTGCCTAAACACCGGGAATTTGTCCGGACCCTAGGTCTTCGTCGTCCCGGTGATCAGCGTGAGTGTACATATACCGCAAATATCCACGGGATGGTCAAACAAATTAGCTATCTTGTTGATGTCGTCGTGAAGGGATAAATTATGAAACTCAATGAATTACGTCCCGCTGAAGGCAGTACTCAAAATCGTAAACGACTAGGTCGTGGTAAGGGTAGCGGTCTAGGCAAAACGTCGGGCCGAGGAGAAAAAGGACAAAAGTCTCGTTCGGGTTATCGCAGTCGCCGAGGATTTGAGGGAGGCCAAATGCCTCTCGTGCGTCGACTTCCCAAGCGAGGATTCACCAATGCACTCAAAGAAAAAACTCAGGAAATCACCCTCTCAACCATAAGCTCCAATTTCAAAGAAGGCGAGACGGTTAGTATCGCGACCCTTAGTCAGAAAAAGATGCTTTCGTCCCATATTGAACGCATTGTCGTTCTAGCCAGTGGCGAACTCAAAGTAAAAGTCACCGTTGAAGCCCACCGTGTGACGGAAGGCGCTCGCAAAGCCATCTTAGCTAAGGGCGGAACCATCAACGATATTCGTGAAGCCAAGTAAAGTAAGCCACCTTCTTAGGTCCTGCGAATGAATCTTTTTAAAAGCTTATTCACCAACCCAGAACTACGAAAGCGATTGCTCTTTACCCTAGGGCTGTTGGTGATTTATCGCTTAGGTATTCACGTTAGTGTACCTGGGGTGAATGCTCAAGCTTTGACTGAAAGCCTCCGACAACAAGGCGGGGGACTTTTTGATGTGATCGATCTATTTTCAGGGGGCGCACTCAAGAAATTCTCTGTCTTTGCTCTAGGTATAACCCCGTACATTACTGCAAGTATTGTTTTTCAATTAATGTCGGCAGTGGTTCCTTCGCTAGAGCAACTTCAAAAAAAAGAAGGGGAAGCTGGACGAGAAAAAATTAATCAGTGGACACGCTATGCCACCGTTCTTTTAGCTTTTATTCAAGGATTTGGTATTGCCGCTTTAGCTCAGAGTCAAGGCCTCGGCGTGGTTCCTAACCCAGGCTTGTCATTTAGGCTCTTAACCGCCTTCACGCTCGCTACCGGCACCATATTTATCATGTGGATCGGTGAACAAATCACCGACCGAGGCCTCGGCAATGGAATTTCTCTTTTGATTTTCTCTGGAATTGTAGTGGGTTTACCGCAAGGGGTCTACACCCTGTTCACAATGTTCTCTAAATCTCTAACTAATGCTCCCGATGTTCCTCCAGCCGGTGTTTTCCTGCTTCTATTGGCCTCCATGATTGCTGTTTTATTAGTCGTGGTGATGGTAGAAAATGCCTATCGAAGAATTCCGATTCACTACGCTCGTCGTACCGACTCTGCGTCCATGGCTAGCCAGAAAAGTTCTTATCTTCCCCTGAAGTTAAACACCTCAGGTGTGATGCCCGTCATCTTCGCACAATCCGTAATTTTCTTTCCTGCAACCATAGCTTCATTTACCAAATGGGAATGGTTAGCTCGAGTATCTTCCTATATCAATCCCTCCATTCATTTTTGGATTTATACGCCTATCTTCATCACCATCGTGGTTTTCTTTGCTTTCTTTTATACCTCTATTGTTTTTAATCCGGATGAAACAGCTGAAAATATGAAACGATCGGGTGGCTATATTCCTGGCATTCGCCCAGGACAGGAAACCAGTATCTATATGGATTCAGTGCTCTCCAAATTGACCTTTGGAGGAGCGATTTATTTGGGCCTCATTTCCTTAGTGCCCCTCTTAATCTTAAATAACATTAACGGACTGAATTTCTACTACGGTGGTACCTCCCTCTTGATTGTGGTTGGGGTTGCCATGGATACCGTTTCACAACTTGAGTCCTATAGCGTGATGCGTCAATACGATACCTTTGTGACACGGGGCCGGGTCCCCGGTCGATCTTCCGGCCTAAATCCATGAAGATTCATATCCTTTTAGGCCCCCCGGGGTCAGGGAAAGGGACCCAAGCCAAGCGCCTTATAGGGAATTTCCCTTTGTTACATCTGTCTACGGGTGATATTCTGAGAGACGCTGTCTCGAAAGGGACAGTCCTCGGACAGAAGGTTAAATCCATTATGACTGAGGGTAAGTTGGTGGACGACAACACCATCAATGGACTCGTTTTTGATCGACTCAAGGGCGAAACCCAAGATGTTTTGTTTGACGGATACCCCCGCACTTTACAACAAGCTGAAGCCCTTCAGGCGTTTATTGTCGAAGAGGGTCATCAGTTAGGTCGGGTGGTCAATGTCGATGTCCCCCAAGAGGTCCTAGAATCTAGGGTCGTTGGACGCCGCGTTTGTAGCAATGCTACCTGTGGAGCCATCTTTCATCTAGATACCAAGCCCTCGAAAGTTCATGGTGTTTGCGATCTTTGCGGAAGTCCCCTGAAGCACCGATCGGATGATACTTCGGAATCATTCCAACAACGCATCAATGAATTTAATGCAACGTATTTACCCCTACTTGCTTTTTACAAATCATCTCCAGGCTTCGTACCTTTTAATGGCAACCGAAATTCTGAAGATGTCTTTCAATCCCTTTTAACCCTTTTCACGGAGACCCATTGAGTAAAGAAGAAGCCATAGAGCTAGAAGCTCGCGTGGTAGAAGCTCTCCCCAATGCCGTTTTTCGTGTCGAATTGGAGAACAAACACCAA
>CAWULW010000052.1:0-5408 GCA_963923615.1 uncultured Holophagaceae bacterium | reverse complement strand
GGCAGCGTCAGATGTGTATAAGAGACAGCCTGAATACCGTATCAAAATAGAAACAACTCAAGATAACCAAGGGATCACTATCAATGTTCAATTCCCTAAACAATTTTATGGGTCGGCCTTTTTTGGCCTTTTTCAGTGGAATCTTCGACCTTGGAAAAAGGATAGTCTAAAATGCGATCTAAAGCTTCGCGTACCCCGAAAGCTCCAAGGATCATTCACTAATGTGAATGGATTTACAGGAGTCAATAATATCGAGGGATCTATTGCGATCGACTCAGTAAATGGAGATTTCGAAGTCCGAAGCATCAAAGGAGTCTTCAAGGGAGATACGACGAACGGAACTATCTCGGTTACGGAGGCTGATGCAGAATTGGAACTCAAGACTGTAAATGGCTCTATTAAGTTAGATCAAGTTAGCGGATCTATAAAGGCGGGTACAGTAAACGGATCAATACTAGCCAAAAATCTGAATGGTAAAGATGGCGGTATGTCATTTAAAACCGTGAACGGAGGGGTACGCTTGGCCCTCGGATCTGCTTCAGGTACTCTACACCTGACAAACCTAGTGGGCAAAATCACATATACCGATAATACAGGTCGGCTTTACAGAGGTAATAGGCTTTTTTCAACTGATATTCCAGGTTCTCAACAGAAAATAAAGGTTGCAACAGTCAATGGTTCAATTGAGGTAGTTCAATAACCAGTCGTATCGAGACCTAACTTTTCGGCTAGAGACATGTACCTTTTTCGAATTTCCTCTACAACACGATCAGGTAGAAATGGCGCGGGAGGAGTTTTATTCCATCTGACTTCTCCCTCAAGATAATCTCTCAAATATTGCTTATCAAGACTAGGAGGTTGCACACCAGGAACCCAATGATCTGTATACCAGTATCGACTAGAATCTGGCGTAAGGGCTTCATCAATAAGAATAATTTCTCCGGTAAAGAGTTCCCCAAATTCAAATTTAGTATCGGCAAGCAGAATCCCTCTAGGTTCAACATAAGATTGACCATGATGATATAGAGTGAGTGATTTTTCCTTCAATTGTGAAGCGCGAAAGGTACCTAATATATTTTTCATTTGATCATAAGTAATATTCTCATCGTGACCTGATTGTGCTTTTATGGCGGGGGTAAATAGAGGCTCCGGAAGACGAGAGCCAAGGTGCAAACCCTTCGGTAATGAATGGCCTGCAACTTGGCCGGACTCTTGATACTCTCTCCACGCTGAGCCAGCTAGATAACCGCGAACTACACACTCTACCGCAATCGGTTCTGTTTTTTGGACGCGCATTACCCGACCTATCAAGATTTCTTTTTGTTGTCGAATCGCTGAGGGAAGTTGGTCAAAATTGATATGCCGAACATGATGGGGCATAAGAGATTCAACTGAATGAAACCAAAAATCGGCTATTGCTGTGAGAATTATTCCCTTATTCGGAATCCCATTAGGCATAATGCAGTCGAAAGCACTTATTCGATCGGTAGCCACAATCAGAAGTTCTGAACCTAAGTCGTAAACATCTCTTACCTTACCTTTTCTAAATATAGGAAGGGGTAAGGTGGTAGACAATAATGCTGCCTTCATGATGATAGTCCCTGTATCTGTTTAGGAGTTGGGGCATTCCATAGAATTGCCTCCGGCATAAGCCGATAGCGATTCATGACTGTAACCCACCGTGTTAATTCTATTTCATGAAGCGGTTCCATCAATAGAGAAGTATCTCGTAACATAAATTGACGGATTTCTGACGAACTAAGACCCAATTGGTCCGGTAAATTATCGAAACTGTAAAAAGCACCTGTTGAAGGCCGCTGGTACAGTCGATAGTTAAATGTTGATTTTAGAACTTCGGAGGTAAAAGCTCGATCAAGTTCGTTGGCCGCATCTAAATAGGGAATGGGGTCAATTCCAAGGAGCGAATTAGCTTGAGCAAGACCAACATAATACTTCGGGTTAATTCGATTTCGTTCCATTAAACTCTCAAATAGAACCCGAGCTTTTTCCACTTTTCCTAGAGCAATTTGCAATTCGGCTTTAATACAAATTGCTTCTTCATGATCTGGAGTGACAACGAGCCAACGCTTGGTTAATTCATACGCATCCTGTATTTGGGAAGTTTGCTTGAGATAAAAGACCATACGTCGTAACAGAGCCGGATCTTGTGGCGCCATCAGTAATGATCGAGAAAGAAATTCAATGTATCGAATTTCATCTTTTTCCTCTTCCATCTGGAAGATCCACTCTTTTAATATGTCGACTTGATGGGCAATATCAAAATGAAGAGTGCTTCGGCTAGGATCTGTAGGATGAAAACACTGGACTCCTACCCACCACAAGTTAGGCTTCTCATTTATTTTTATTTTCTTTTGTTCAAGATCTAAGGCATGGATGACTAATTTGAGGTAGTCAAACCACAGTGGTGGCATTGGAGTTTTTAAGACCCGACGAAA
Source organism: uncultured Holophagaceae bacterium (assembly GCA_963923615.1). Classification (GTDB taxonomy): domain Bacteria; phylum Acidobacteriota; class Holophagae; order Holophagales; family Holophagaceae; genus Acidiparvus. The sequence goes on along the minus strand of CAWULW010000052.1, from coordinate 2,952 downwards.
TTCACGCTGAAGAGTCTCTAAAGGGAGTGTTTCATCAATATTGACTGATTGTCGAAGGATCTGAAACCCTTCCTGAATGTTACCTTCCCTCCCGTCATGATAAGCCACGCGGAGATAGAGTTGGTTAAGTTGGGGATCGAATTCATCCAAAAACATGAAGCGGAGAGCAGCGCGCATAGTCTTCAGATTACAAGGGCTTGAGTAAGCGGGATAGAGATCTTATTTAGAGCGGAGGCTTTCCTCCAGCGCACTCCATCCGGATTCGAGCACGATCCAAAAGAGTTTGCGCCATCTTTAAAGAATCTTGACTGGAAGAATCATTTAAGAGTTTCTTAGCTTTTTGAAATTCCATCTCAGCAACTACTAAATCGATTTGCTCATCTGTCTCACTTTCTTGGGCCAAAATCGTGACACGATTTGGACCGACTTCAGCAAAACCTCCGAAAACAGTAACTGTTCGCTTTTGATTATTCATTGAGAAATGGATTACACCATTGCTAAGAGGAGTCATGAGTGGTGTATGCGAAGGTAGAATCCCATAATAGCCTTTTGTCAAAGATGGAAACTGAATATCTGTCACTTGAGCTGACAGTACAGTCCGTTGAGGCGTGATGACTTCAAGATAAAGACTCGTTGTAGGCATGATAGTGGTAACTGCTCTTTCGTTAAGCGTTAACAGTTAGTTTTTGGGCTTTCTCGACAGCTTCTTCAATCGTTCCGACGAGATAGAAAGCTTGTTCAGGTAAATGGTCCCATTTACCGTCACAAATCTCCGAGAATCCTTTGATGGTTTCAGCAAGTTCAACGTACTTACCTTTCATACCAGTAAATTGCTCTGCCACAAAGAAGGGTTGAGATAGAAAACGTTGAATTTTACGTGCACGAGCAACCACTAATTTATCGTCGTCAGAGAGTTCATCCATACCCAAAATAGCTATGATGTCTTGAAGTTCTTTGTATTTTTGGAGAATTGATTTTACACGCATAGCGGTTGTGTAATGAGCATCACCTAAAATTCGAGGGTCGAGAAGACGCGAAGTTGAAGCAAGAGGATCTACAGCTGGGTAGATACCAAGGGCAGCAATTTCTCGACTTAGGTTTGTTGTCGCATCTAAATGAGCGAAGGTAGTAGCAGGAGCGGGATCAGTATAATCATCCGCAGGAACATAGACGGCCTGAATTGAAGTGATAGATCCCTTTTTGGTCGAGGTGATACGTTCCTGAAGATTCCCCATTTCAGTTGCCAAAGTGGGTTGGTATCCGACTGCACTGGGCATTCGACCTAATAATGCAGATACTTCAGCTCCCGCTTGGGTAAAACGGAAAATATTGTCAACAAAGAAGAGAACATCTTTTCCTTGAACATCTCTAAAATATTCGGCCACAGTAAGACCTGTTAATGCAACTCGGGCTCGTGCACCAGGAGGCTCAGTCATTTGACCATAGACCAGAGCGACCTTCGATTTTGAGAGATCGTTTTTATCGATGACACCGCTATCCATCATCTCGTGCCAAAGATCATTCCCCTCTCGGGTGCGTTCTCCAACTCCAGCAAAAACAGAGAAGCCTCCTTTTTTAATAGCGATATTATTGATCAATTCCATGATGAGAACTGTTTTCCCGACTCCCGCACCACCAAAAAGCCCTGTCTTCCCTCCTTTGGCGTAGGGTTCTAAAAGATCGATGACCTTAATACCAGTTTCGAACATTTCGGAAGCAGTATTGAGGTCTTCGTACTTAGGGGATTCACGGTGAATCGGCCAAGTTTCTTGTGCATTGACTGGACCCCGTTCATCGACAGGTTCCCCCACCACATTGATGATTCTACCTAAAGTCATATCACCTACGGGTACCGAGATGGCCTTGCCAGAGTCTCGAACTTCTTGACCACGAATCATGCCATCAGTGGGTTGCATGGCCACACATCGAACTCGGTTCTCTCCCAAGTGCTGCTGAACTTCAAGCGTGACCGTTGATTTCTTCCCAGATGGATCAACAATGTCTGTAAAAAGAGCGTTCATGATTTCAGGGAGATGGCCTTCGAATTCCACATCGACGGCAGGACCGACGATAGCAATTACGCGACCAGCAAGTTGTTTTGACATATAGAGAACCTCAAAAAGTAGATGGATGAATTAGGCATTTGCCCCAGAGACAATTTCAATAATTTGATTTGTAATACTAGCCTGACGAATTTTATTCATGGTTAAGGTGAGTTTATTAATGACTTCGCCAGCGTTGTTGGTTGATTTATCCATAGCTGCCATTCGAGCTCCATGTTCGGAGGCAGAGGATTCGATTAGTTTTGCAAGGACTTCCGTTTCCACAAATTTCGGCAACAGCGCTTCGAGAGCCACGATGGGACTGGGTTCCAATAAAGGAGGAGAACTTTCGTTGGCGGAGGCTTCTAACTCCATAGGAAAGAGTTTGACCACGCGAGGTTCTTGATTCACAGCAGAATAAAAGTGATTGTAGATCATATAGAGGGCATCAATTTTACCTTCTTGATAGGCCTGTGCAGCGTAGAGGCTCGCTTCTTGAGCTACGCGTTCTAAATCTTGGAGAGGGATCTGTACATAACTTTCTCGAACCTTGAGTTGACGCTTGCGTGCCCAATCTACCGAGCGCTTACCAACCACATCAAAAGTCATTTTTTTGACTCCATGAGTTTCAAGAAATTGATGTGCTTTCTTCAGGAGATTGGCATTGAATCCACCGCACAAACCTTTATCAGAGGCAACAAGCAAGACATGAATTGATTTCTCTTCGCGAGGGAAGAGAAATGCTTGCAACAGAGGGTGCTGCAAGGTTGAGAGATTCTCCATGCCCTTCAGTCGATTCACAATTGTTCCTGATACTTCTCTCATTTTTTGAGCAAAGGGACGTAACGCAATCAATCTCTCCTGGGATTTACGGAGTTTGACTGCTGAAATCATTTTCATAGCCTTCGTC
>CAWULW010000051.1:0-5419 GCA_963923615.1 uncultured Holophagaceae bacterium | reverse complement strand
TTGAGGCGGGTGCTACCGAAGCCTCTGTTAAAAAATCCCTATCTCGATCTCAATTCACTTGGAATCTATCCCGCAGTGGATTCTTAATTGTTATTGATGAGAATATTTTTTTTGTAGATCTCAGATCCTCATGGGCAAAACAACTTACCTTCAGCACTAGTCCTAAAGATGAATTATCGTTTAGCCCTTCGGGAAAACATGTTGCTTACTTAAAAGGCAATGATTTATTCATCTCCTCAATAGAAGATCCAAAGGAGATTGCTCTTACCTCAGGAGGCTCAGAGACAATATTCAATGGGAGGCTAGATTGGGTATACATGGAGGAAATTTATGGCCGAGGTAATCTTAAAGGATATTGGTGGAATCCAGACGGAACATCAATAGCCTATCTAAGTATCGATGAAACTAAGGTTCCGATATATACCCTGACAGATGATCGTGGATTACATCAAATCAGAAAGGAGACTCGATATCCGCAAGCTGGTGATCCTAATCCTATTGTAAAACTCGGACTGATTCAAATTGATCGACCGCAGTTCACAGAATGGATTTCTGATCCTTATTCAACTCAGGATATTCTTATTGTTCAAGTTGGTTTTACCCCTAGTGGCGATCTGCTTGCAAGTTATCAAAATCGGGCACAAACCTGGCTTGACCTCAGGTTATTTCCAAAAAACAATGTGCATCAGTCTTCCGTTCTCATTCGAGAAGAGAGTAAAGCTTGGCAGGAACGACTACCCTTACCTGTCTTTATCGCCGACGGCAGCTTTTTATGGGAATCTGACCGAACAGGTTTTAGGCATATCTATCGCTACTCCCCCAAGGGAAATCTTATCAATGCTGTCACCCAAGGTGAGTGGAACGCCCGGTTTCAGGGTATTAATCCTAGGGGCGATAAAGTGTACTTCTCTTCTCCTGAAAGAGTCGCTACCGGCCAAGATGCATATTCAATAAGTATTGACGGGTCCCAAAAAACAAGGCTTACACATGAAAGAGGCTTTCATCAAACTCGTTGGAACCCAGAATATACTCTTTTCATTGACCAATGGAGTAACGTTGAATCTACTCCTAAAGTTGCACTAAGAAATCAAAGTGGTGAAATTTTAAGAATTATAGCCCAAGGCACCATGATGGACCTAAAATGGGGGACTGTTCGTTTTCAACAGGTCCCTACCCGAGATGGTTTTTTAATGGAGAGTATGTTGGTCTTACCCCCCAACATGAAACCGGGAAAAAAATATCCTGTTTTTCAGCACGTTTATGGGGGACCCAATGCACCTCAAGTCATAGATCGTTGGAACTCATCTCAAATGCTTTGGTTTCATTTTCTAGCACAACAAGGCTACATTGTATGGGTCTGTGATAACCGAAGCGCTTCGGACAAAGGGGTTCAAAGCGCCTATCCAATCCACAAGAATATGGGGGCTCTTGAACTCCAAGATCAATTAGATGGCCTTCGATGGCTTGAAAAGCAGGGATTTGCAGATATGGAGCGTATCGCCCTCGAGGGATGGAGTTACGGGGGCTACCTTACTGCATTTTTTCTAACTCATTCCAAGGCGTGGAAGGTTGGTATCGTGGGGGCTCCTGTAACCGATTGGCATTATTACGATTCCATATATACAGAACGCTATATGGGATTACCCGAGGATAATCCTAAGGGATATAAAACATCATCGGTGATTCAATCGGCTCAAGATTTAAGTGGAAAAATTTTAATTCTTCATGGAACTATGGACGATAACGTACACCCAATAAATAGCATATCATTTATAAATAAACTCCAAGATGCCCACAAAACCTATGAACTACAAATTTATCCTGGATCTGACCACGGAGTTCGTATTCCGAGCCAAGTCTATTCCAGGCAAATGAAAATTTGGTCGTTTATACAATCTAATCTTTAGGGGACCAGAATGATCTCAACTCGGTTTTCCTCTGATACTTCAGGCATTGCAGGTCATCCAAAGGGTCTAATGGTTCTCTTTTTCACTGAAATGTGGGAAAGATTTAGCTATTACGGAATGAGGGCCTTATTGATGCTCTACATGATCGCTCCACAAGAGTCGGGGGGGCTTGGATTTACTAAAGGATACGCAGGACTAATATACGGGATCTATACCTTCTCTGTTTATGGATTTTCAATTCCTGGTGGATGGATTGCTGATCGGTACACGGGCTATCGAAAAGCAGTGATAATAGGAGGCCTACTTATTGCACTAGGACAAGGCTGTTTAGCCCTAGGTAACGAATCATTTTTTTATGTTGGGCTTCTAGGTCTTGTACTTGGCACCTCATTTCTCAAGACCAATTGTTCAACGATGGTTGGACAACTTTATGCGGACAATGATTCTAGGCGAGACGCTGGCTTTAGTATTTACTACATGGGCATCAACCTAGGTGCACTCATCGCTCCCTTAATCTGCGGATATTTTGCACAGGATCCCCGATTTTTATCTGCACTAGATGCTGTTGGATTATCCTCAAGGAGCGGCTGGTCTTGGGGATTTGGGGCAGCCGGAATTGCTATGTTCCTTGGTGTCCTCCAGTTCTATATCCAGCAAGATAAATTAGGATCAGTTGGTCTAAAAACAGGAGTTTACCTCGATCAGAGAGAGGGTAAACACCTTCCCCCTCTCACGGATGATGAAAAATCACGAATGTGGGTCGTTGGAATCTTAATGTTTTTCATCATGACTTTCTTTTTTCTCTTCGAACAAGCTGGGACTACTCTCAATTTATTTGCCTTAGAGAATACGAAAAATGAATACTTTGGAATCTCATTCCCTAGCAGTTGGTTTCAAAGTGTTAACTCGATATGGCTCCTAATTCTAGCCCCCATATTCAGTTGGTTTTGGATCCGACTGGGGCCTAAGGAACCTAGTAGTCCAATTAAATTTGCTTGGGGACTATTATTTGTTGGGTTGGGGATGCTTTTGCTAGTTTTACCTAGTCAATATATTGCTCTTGAGCCAGGGATGAAAGTTTCCCCCAACTGGTTGATACTTACCTACATGCTTCATACCGTTGGTGAATTATGCCTTTCACCTGTGGGGCTATCGACTACTACGAAATTGGCGCCGGCACGCTATGCGGGTATCATGATGGGTCTCTTTTTCTTTGCCATTGGCGCAGGTAATCTCTTGGCAGGCCTAGTGGTTCCTTTTAGTGAAAGACTAGCTCCAACGACTCTATTCTTTGGGTTATTTTTGATTACAATAGCTATGGCAGGGGTTCTTCTGATCCTGAACCCCATTATCAAAAAGATGATGGCGGGTGTTCGTTAGATAGAAATTAGGCTAACCCAAGGGAACAGGCTGGGATGACTTCAATCGATCAGGCACTCGAGCAACTTTTAACTTTCATTAACCCAGGCGTAGAAGTGCGCTCTGATCTATGGTCTGATCGAGATTATCCTCCATGTGATAAAAGTGCCATGGATGGATATGCAATCAATACTGCTCACACAGAGGGTGCTCGAAAAATTATAGGAACTATATTCACAGGAGAAGATCCTTATAGGTATGCTCTAAAACACGATGAATGCATGAAAATTACGACGGGTGCATGCATTCCTTCAGGCGCCGACGCTGTAGTCCCTATTGAGGAGTGTCACCTTCAGCAAGATTCCTTGGTGGTAACGAGAGTGGTTAAGTCCGGAGAGTTTATTCGTAAAAAAGCTTCCCATGCAAAAAAAGGTGATCTTTTATTACCTCGCCATCATCCTATGAATACTCCTCGATTTGCCCTTCATGCCCAAATAGGCCAAGTCCCATACTCTAAAATACCTCCCAAGATAGTTATCTGCTCAACGGGTGATGAACTGAGTGCACAACCATCTGAATTCCAGATTAGAGACTCCAATTGGCACTCGCTATCGTACCTCTTAAACCGATTAGGGCATGAGTGTCACCAAGGACCTGTTTTAAAAGACAACCCATACCAAATAGCCCAATTCCTTAATACTGAATCGTTTGATATTCTCGTCACAACCGGAGGGGTATCTGCAGGAGATAAAGACTATCTTCCTAGCGTTTTAAAGGATATAGGTGCCCGAATTATTTTCCACAAACTCAATATCAAACCCGGAATGCCCATGCTAGCGGCAACAGTCAATAAAAAAATCATTCTGGGGTTACCGGGCAACCCAGTTTCAACCTACGTCACTTCATTATTATTCCTTCCACCTCTTTTGTCCTATCTTATGGGAGTTGATCCAATCACTAACTGGACCGAGGGAATACTAGAAAATAGTATTGATCATACTGGAAATAAGGAATGGATCATCCCTGCCAAGTTGGTTAATGGTTTTTTAAAGCCCTTGAAAAGATTAGATTCCTCAGACCTTATAGCCCTAGCTCAAGCTGATGTTCTTCTACGAATTAACTCTCCAAAAAACAAAGGAGATGCTGTCCCTTATCAAAGAATTATTTAATTCAAAGGCGATTTGGATATTCTTAATCAATGACGCATACCGAAACGCGAGATAAATGGTTGGAATTGAGGCGCCAGGGTATTACCGGGACTGATGTCGCTAAAATTTTAGGCCGATCTAAATGGGGTAAACCAATTGACGTCTATAGGGATAAGCTGGGGTTAAATAAGCCACCTATAATGAATACCGCTATGCTTCATGGAATTGAAGCAGAGCCACGAATTATAAAAATGTACGCTGAAAGAAATAAAGTAATCGTGTCACATGTAGGCCACTTGATCCATCCGACAGAATCTTGGATTATTGGAAATCCAGATGGCATCGTAATTAATGAAAAAGGATTTTGGACTAAGGGCCTTGAAATTAAAACGGGTTCAAATAAGCGATATTGGAGTTCTGCCTATGACAAGGAGATGTTCATGCCGGAGGAATACATCTGGCAATGTCGTTGGTATATGGCTCTAACCCAATTATCTCAATGGGATGTGGCTGTGCTTCTTCAAAATGAGGAATACCGACAGTATCAGCTCTTTCGTGATTCTATTCTGGAAAAAGAAATGATTGAAACCTGCAAATATTTTTGGTTCGAAAATATTTGTAAAAGAATTGAACCCTAGGATAAAAATGGTGCACCCGGAGAGATTCGAACTCCCGACCTCCAGATTCGTAGTCTGATGCTCTATCCAGCTGAGCTACGGGTGCCGAAATCTGATTTTAACCTATGTGCAGATACCGTCAAATGGAATGATCGTAAAAAAAATCTCGGCCTAGAAGAGCTGTTCACTATTATCGAGATAGATTTATAGATTGTTTTGAGATTGAATAGGCCACGCCAAGCGCCTTTTTTGCCCATGGATCATAAGGTTTACTGTATAAATAATAATGTTTTTTTTCTTTCAATAAATTCTTTGTCGAGTCAAATTATAATAAATTAAGGAGAGTTTAGCGATGTCAATCAATTCCCAATACTCGACTACTGATATT
>CAWULW010000050.1:0-5625 GCA_963923615.1 uncultured Holophagaceae bacterium | reverse complement strand
ATGCCGAATTTGCAAGTATGATTCCAGTGTCGGGGAGCGCCTATACCTATACCTACGCCACCATGGGACAACTGATGGGTTGGATTATTGGCTGGGATCTTTTGTTAGAATATGCGGTCTCCAACGTGGCTATTGCCATTAGTTGGGGAAGCTATATGGATAATCTTTTACAGGGTTTTGGTTTGGTTATCCCACGATGGCTGTGTATCGATTCCCGAACCCTCTTAACTACGACCGATCCACATACTGCATTCTCATTCGCTGACAAAATTGATCTGTTGGCTCAGGCTCAAGCCGGTGTCATTTCAGGAAAAGATACCTTCAAATTTTGGGATATTCTCAGTACAGCTCCTACGATCCACGGCTTCCCGATTGGAATTAATATTTTGGCTATTTTTATCACTTTCCTGATCACTCTTTTGTGTATTTGGGGAGTTCGAGAAAGCGTCAAAACTAATAATATTTTAGTAGCCATTAAAGTCTTACTTCTGCTTGTCGTCATCAGTATTGGCGCCTTCCATATTCAGGCAGTAAATTATAGTCCCTTTGCACCGAATGGATGGCAGGGTATTCAAGCAGGAGCTGCGATCATTTTCTTTGCTTTTATTGGATTTGATGCCGTGAGCACCACGGCTGAGGAGTGCCGAGACCCAGGTCGCGATTTACCCCGTGGGATTATTGGAAGCCTGATTATTTGTACGGTGATTTATGTGGGTGTATGTGCCGTTATCGCTGGGATGCTTCCCTATACCGCTTATCATGGTATTGCTGACCCCATTGCTCATGCTTTTACGGCTATCGGAATGACGAAGATATCCGCTTTAATCAGTATTGGAGCGGTCGTAGCCCTGGGTGGAGCACTCTTGGTTTACCAAATGGCCCAACCTCGTATCTTTATGGTAATGAGTCGTGATGGGCTACTGCCCCCTTGGTTTGGGGAAATTCATCCAAAATTTAGAACCCCCTTTAATTCCACATTACTCACGGGGTTGATTGTGATTCTCCCCGCAGGATTAATGAATATTGATGAAATAATTGAGCTCACCAATATCGGTACACTCTTTGCTTTTATTTTAGTTTGCAGTGGAATTCTTATTCTTAGAATTAAGCGCCCTGACGCTCCTCGTAAGTTTCGAGTTCCTTATGTCTGGGTCATGGCTCCTCTAGGTATTCTTTTTTGTGTGTGGCTCGCCTGGGGTTTGCCAACACGCACTTGGGAAAGATTTTGGATTTGGCTAGGGATCGGCCTCCTTTTGTATTTTGTTTATGGGGCTCGTCATGCACATGCTATGAACACTAAGGGTAGTCAATAATGTTTACAGGTTTAATCAGAGAACTAGGAACGCTCAAGGGTCGCGAGAGGCGAAAAGAGGGAGCTCGGTTAGAAATTTCAGCCTCACCCAATGTATTACTCCGGGCCACTCTCGGCTCAAGCATTTGTGTCAATGGAGTTTGTCTAACATCAACCTACTCAGATGAAGAAAGTTGGATTGCCGAATTAAGCAATGAAACGCTTCAAAAGACAACACTCGGGACACTCAGAATCGGGAGTCTTTTGCACCTTGAGCCAAGTCTTCGTTTAGGAGATCCCTTGGATGGCCATTCTGTTTCTGGTCATGTGGATGGGTTAGGTCATTTGGTTGAACGCACCGAGGGCGAGGGCATATGGAAATTCTCCATGCCCATGTTTATTAGTGCAATGACTGCCCCTAAGGGCAGCATTACTGTAGATGGTATATCTTTGACTGTAGTAGGGTGTGGAGTAGATTGGTTTACTGTTTCTCTCATTCCGGAAACCCTTCGACAAACTGCTCTGAAAGATTATCGATTGGAACAACAGGTCAATCTCGAAGCTGATCCCATGGGCCGCTACATCTCACATGCTCTAGCGATGCGTAATTCTCTGATGAGCTAATTCATCTTACGATGGATGTGCTTCACAATAGATCGAGGGCGGACACGTACTTGACTATAGATTCGTCCTATGTATTCTCCCAAGATCCCCAACCCTAGAAAAAGTATCCCAAGAATTAGGAAAACCAATGCAAACAGAGTGAAGACTCCATTGGTATTATCGGGATAGCCTAGAAAACGCATGGTGAGTAGATAGATACCCAGCCCCAAGCTCCCAAGGCTAATCACAACTCCAATACCAGATAGCATCTGGAGGGGGAAAGTACTAAAACCTGTGGTCAGATCAAATTGAAGGCGAATTAAGGCTAGCAAGCCATATTTGGAATCCCCGTGAAGTCGGGGAGCGTGTCCCACATCTACCTCAGTAATAGACTTTGCAAATGTATTAGCCAGGACGGGAATAAATGTGCTTTTTTCATCACACGATAACATGGCGTCTACGACAGATTTGGTGTAGCCACGGAGCATACACCCGTAGTCACTTAGAGCGACTCCCGTAGTTTTTCTTGTGACATAGTTAACCAATTTGCTAGGCCATCGCCTTAGGAAGCTATCATTCTGAGCGCGAGTTTTTCTGACACCCCCTACGACTTCATATCCCTTTTTGAGTTCTGAAATCAGCCGAGGAACATCCTCTGGAGGATTCTGAAGGTCCGCATCGAGTGTGACGACGTATTTAGTCGAGGAAGCTACGGTCTGAAAGCCTTGCATAATGGCCGCATGCTGTCCGTAGTTTCGATTGAATTCTATGACAACGAGATGGGCATCCCGTTGCGCGATCGATTTTAAAATAGAAAGACTGTCATCCTTCGAGCCATCATCCACCATAATCACTTCCCAGCCTTCCGCCTCAAAGGGAGTCATCGATTGATACAAACGCTCCCATAAGATTAAAAGATTGGGCTCTTCGTTGAAAACTGGAATGACAATGCTAATCGTAGGTGAAGCCATGCAGACTCCTTATGTTCTATTCTAGTAGGATAGGCAACCGAGGTCTTTAGTCATGGCAAACCCTAAAATATTACTTGTAGAAGACGAAGAGAGTTTGGCAGAAGGTATTCAACTTAATCTAGAAATGGAGAACATATCGTGCGTTTGGGTGGCTCGGGGCGATGAAGCCTTGATGCGTCTTAAACTAGAAAAATTCGACCTGGTGCTCTTGGATATTATGCTTCCCGGTATGGACGGTTTGACCGTTTGTCATGAAATGCGAACTCAACACGACCTAACACCTGTTTTATTTTTAACAGCAAAAAACACCGAGAACGACCGACTCTTAGGTTTCGAATCAGGAGGCGATGATTATCTAGGGAAACCTTTTCAGGTTCGCGATCTCCTGATTCGTATACGATCTATTTTGCGACGTGAGGTATGGTATCAAAATCAATCCATCGATAGAAAAAAATATTTTGGGTCAAATTGGATCGATTTCGATAATTTTACAGGCAAGGGTCCTCGGGGAGAATTTCAGCTTAGCGTTAAGGAATCCATGATTATGAAATTTCTCATGGAACGTTCAGGTGAAACCGTTAGCCGAGAGGAGATGATGGAGAAAGTATGGGGCGAAGGAGCACATGTGACTCCACGTACCATCGATAACTTTATTGTCCGCCTGAGAAAGTTGATCGAAGACGATCCACAACACCCCCATTGGATTCATACGTATCGAAGCGTTGGCTACCAATTTGGCCCAGTGTCTAATTAGTAAGAAATATCGTCTAGGTCAGATTAAAATAAACCATAGTTTAAGGACGCTTTAGCATGGGTCTTCCCCAACATGTTGCCATTATTATGGACGGAAATGGACGCTGGGCTGCCGATCGGGGACGCGCTCGTTCTAAGGGGCATAAAGCCGGAGTCGATGCAGCGGATCGAACCGTGGAAGCCGCTGCAGAATTAGGGATTAAACACCTAAGTTTATACGCATTCTCCACTGAGAACTGGAAACGGCCAGCTTTCGAAGTCAACACCCTGATGGCAATGTTACGCATGTATCTAAAAATGTTTCTCCCCAAGCTTCTTAAAAATAATGTCCGCTTTCATCATCTAGGCCTTTTAGAGGGGATGCCTCTTGGTATTCAGACGGAGATACAGTCTTTAGAAGAAAAAACAGCCCACTGTGATGGTATGACTTTTCATCTTGCCGTCAATTATGGATCACGCCTTGAAATTGTTGAAGCCGTCAAGAAGCTCATCAAGAACGCTACCCCCATTGACCACATAGATGAGAATCTTTTTCAAAACACTTTATGGACTGGGACTGCACCGGAGGTAGATTTGTTAATTCGAACCGGGGCCGATCATCGTATATCAAACTTCTTATTGTGGCAATCTGCCTATGCTGAGATTATTACCCTCGATACGTATTGGCCTGATTTTGGACCCATACATTTAAAACAATGTCTTGAAGAATTTGCTCAAAGAGAAAGACGATTTGGTGGCTTGGCATGAACTTAGATCTGCATAATCTCAAACAGCGCACTGTTTCAGGTATCTCTTTAGCTTTGGTTCTTCTTCTTTTTATTTATATCGGAGGGGGTCCTACAACGATAGGAGGTTACGATCTTGGCGATGGACGATTATGGTCTCCTTATGCTTTTGCTGTTCTTATGGGAGGAGTGATTTTTGTATCGATACAAGAACTTGCTCATCTTGTTGAAGCGCAAGGGTTCACCCTCTCTCGCTTTAGAAGTATTCTAGTCAGTCTTTTTATTGCACTCAGCCTAGCCCAGTCTCAGGGCGATCCCCTAGAGATGCCTCTATGGTTAGCGCTCATGGTAAGTTTACTTTTAGTTTGTATCGGAAGTTTATGGGCCTGCGAATCACTTGATCGAGCTCTTCCTAATCAAGCTTTAACCTTGATGAGCGGTCTTTTGATAGGGTTCTGTACAGGCTTTCAATGGAAAATCTTTATGATGGAAGGCGTGCTTTCAAAAACGGGAAGTCGTCTTCTTGTGAGTCTTTACCTAGTCACGTGGCTAGGAGATATCTTCGCTTATTTTATTGGTTCATGGTTGGGGAAGCATAAATTAGCTCCACGCGTTAGCCCTAAAAAGAGCTGGGAGGGATTAGCAGGAAATTTTATAGGTAATTTTGCCGCGGCAAGTTTTTCCAAATTCTTTTTGTATCAAGAATGGACTTGGATCGATGTGTTATGTATCGGTTTGATCATTGGGTTTGCAGCCCAAATGGGTGATCTGGTGGAAAGTACGTGGAAAAGGGGTGCAGGTATCAAGGATTCGTCACCCTCTCCTCTCATTCCAGGCCATGGAGGACTGCTGGATCGTATTGATAGTCTTCTTTTTGCCACCCCTCTTTTTTATAGCTACCTCTACTTTGTTCATGGGTTCAATTAGTATCTATGAGATACCTAGCCGTTCTTGGTTCGACAGGCTCGATTGGTCAATCAACCCTTGAGGTGGTCAAGCATTATCCAGATGATTTGAAAGTGGTAGCTTTGGCAGCCGGTAAAAACAGAGAAAAGTTTTTAGAACAGTGCAAAGTATTTAGGCCCGAATTTATTTCCCTTACGAATCTCGAGGATCTTCAGTGGGTTCTAGCTGCCCTAGACTACCAACCTCGTTCCTCACCCGGTGAGCAAGGACTTTTAGATTGTCTTCAAGTCGGTAGTGTGAATACCGTTGTCTCGGCGATTGTAGGAGCCTCAGGACTCAAAAGTACGGAAGCTGCTCTACGGCGCGGCCATCGAGT
>CAWULW010000049.1:0-5629 GCA_963923615.1 uncultured Holophagaceae bacterium | reverse complement strand
CCATTGGCACCCTCAACAATAACCTTAGCCTGGATCTTGGCTGCATTTGTTTCTGTAATTTGATTTTCAATAGCTGCTGGAACTAAGATATCGGTTTCAAGTGTAAGCATTTCTTGGGGATCGATGGGATCACATTCTTTGAACCCGACAATACTCCCTTTATTACTCTCGGCATATTTAATAAGAGCCGGGATATTAATACCCTTTTTGTTTTCGATAGCACCATTTACATCGCTAACAGCAATCACCTTAATACCGGCTTCACACATTAATCGAGCAGCTTGTGAACCTACGTTTCCAAATCCTTGAATCACAGCCGTAGAACCCTCGAGAGTTCGATTCATTTTTCTCATGGCTTCTCGGGCCACAATTAAAATGCCTCTCCCCGTGGCTTCTAGGCGACCTTTGGATCCCCCTAAACTCAGAGGTTTGCCTGTCACGATTGCTTTCTCGGCATGGCGAACATGCATAGAATACGTATCCATAATCCAGGCCATGGTTTGTTGGTTGGTACCGACGTCCGGGGCAGGTACATCTCGATCGGGTCCAATGATATCCATGATTTCGGAGACGTATCGACGTGTTAAACGCTCTAATTCTCCTTGGCTCATGGTTCGAGGATCACAGAGGATCCCTCCTTTGCCTCCACCAAAAGGAACATCGACGACGGCACATTTCCAGGTCATCCAAGCGGCCAATGCCTTGACTTCATCCAAATTTACATGGAGATCATAACGAATCCCCCCCTTTGCTGGTCCTCGAGCGGTATTGTGATGAACACGGTACCCGGTAAATACTTCCCATTTTCCACTATCCATCTGCACGGGGAGGCTGACGATCATGCTTCGTGCGGGTGCCATAAAAACTTTAAATAGATTTTCTTCGAGTTTATAAATATCTGCGGCCTGCTTGAGGCGATTTTGCATGGCTTCAAAAGGGTTAATAATGTCGGTCATCTGTTGTCCTCTTAGAATTTATATGCGTGATATTAGTTTAATGGGTTCAGAGGAACTTCCTCGGGAATTTCGATTTTTGGGGCATCTTTCCAAAGGTTTTCTAAGGCATAAAAACGACGTATCTCTTCGTTCATCACGTGAAATACCAAATCACCAAAATCAAGCGCAACCCAATTACCCTCTTCCATCCCCTCGACAGCTAGGGGATATTCTCCAAGCGCCTTAAAATGTTCAGCAATGGCATCTGCGATGGCTCGATTCTGTCGATCGCTTCCTCCACCTAAAAAAATCATAAAGTCTGCAAAACCCTGAAGGGGTTCAAGATGCAACACTTTAATTCGAAAAGATTTTCTTGATTGAGCGGCCTCGATAGCTCCCCATAGACGAGCGGGTATGGTGAATAAGGGTTGGGTCATTGGGTATAGAGCCCCTGATCAAGAATAAAAGATAGCACTTCGGTCTTCAGTCCCTGAGACTGACGCTGCTGTTTGAGTTCGTCACGAATAGATTCACTCGACCAAGGAAGTTCGGTACCAGGAAGAATTTCATGGGGAATCGAAGATGAATCTGAAATAGGGATTCCCGGTCTCATCGCAACCGCTATGTGGGAAAGATTCAAAATAGACTCCCAATGCTGCCATTGTTTGAAGCCAGCAAAAGCATCTGAACCTAGGATCAATACCCAAGAGCACTGCGGCTCTTCTTGATGAAGACGGGTAAGAGTACGGAAAGTGTAACTCGGCTCTGGTGAGTTCATTTCGATAGATGAAATGCGTAGTCTGGAATCTATGTCTTGAAAATTGAGCTCGACCATCTTAAGTCGTTGACTTATCGATACTGAAGCAGACTGCTTGTGGGGAGGAGTATGGTTGGGAATCACGCGGAGTTCGTGGAGATCGAGGTATTGGAGGGCTAATTCGGCAAGACGCCGGTGTCCTAAATGCGGGGGGTTGAAACTGCCACCCAGGAGACCGATACGTAACAGAGCCATCAGAATCTGCCCATCTCATCAAGGTCTTTGAAAATCGCGAGCATTAATTCACGAATACCTTCTCCTGTCGCACAACTCATCAATCGGGGGGACTGCTGTCTTTGCTCACATGCTCGTTGAAAGTATTCTATGTTGGAATCGTCTTGGGCAGCATCGATTTTGTTTCCTACTAACCACACTTTTTTTTGAGAGAGTGGATAACTAAAGGCTTCTAATTCTCTTTCAATTACCTCAATTGCTCTGTCAGGACGACGAGTTATGTCACTTAAATCCACAATATGGATGAGCATACGTGTTCGTTCAATATGACGAAGGAACTTAATGCCTAATCCAGCTCCTTGGGCAGCGCCCTCGATCAAACCTGGGATATCGGCAATGACAAACCCATCGGTTGCCTCAGAACCAAAGCGCTTGATGTCTACTACCCCCAACTGAGGCTCGAGGGTAGTAAAAGGATAGTCAGCAATTTTGGGCTTGGCTGCACTGACTAGACTCACCAAAGTGCTTTTCCCAGCATTGGGAAATCCGACCAGTCCCACATCCGCAATCATTTTGAGTTCAATATCTAACGTAAATTCTTGTCCGGGTTGGCCAGGTTGGTGGTGACGAGGTGCTCGATTTGTACTTGTTCGAAAGCGGGCATTTCCTTGACCCCCCCGGCCTCCCAAGGCGACACATAAGGTCTGCTCATGCTCGAGAAGCTCCCCCACTTTGTTGCCCGTCATCTTATCTACCAAAACGACCCCTAAGGGCATATCTAGATAGATATCTTCTCCGGCCTTACCGCTTCGCATCGATCCTTCACCTTTGTGTCCAGACTCAGCGGAGAATTTTCGAGCATTACGGTAATGATTAAGGGTATTCAGATTTCGATTTCCACGAATAAATACTGAGCCTCCGTCGCCTCCGTCGCCTCCGTCCGGACCGCCTTGGGGGGCAAATTTTTCTCTACGAAAACTAGTAGCTCCGGGCCCGCCGTGGCCCGCGGTAACCTCAATTTGTATTTGATCTAGAAACATAGCGGCGAATCAAAAAAAATGCGCAATCACCTTAACGGGATTGCGCATTGAATGGATGGATTGAGGTTAGGAATCCTGAGGATCGACATGGACGAATCGACCATGTTGTCCTTTGTCTTGAAAACGAACTTTGCCATCAATTTTAGCGAAAAGCGTATGATCGGTTCCCATGCCGACGTTAACCCCGGCTTTGAATTTAGTGCCGCGTTGACGAACGATAATCGACCCTGCAGGAACGAGTTCCCCACCGAATTCTTTAACGCCTAATCGTTTCGATTGAGAATCTCTTCCGTTTCTAGTCGATCCGGCGCCTTTTTTGGTAGCCATGGCTTACTCCTCGATTATGATTGAATACTTTTAATACGAACTTCTGAAAAATTTTGACGATGACCCTTCGTACGTTGATAAGTGGTCGTTCTTTTCTTTTTATAAACAACGACTTTTTTAGCCTTTCCATTGCGGATGACTTCGCCCGTAACCTTGGCACCCTTGACTAGAGGAGTTCCAATTTGGACTTTAGCACCCTCTCCAATCATGAGAACCTGATCAAAGTGTACGGTGCCCTTTGCCTCAAGAAGTTCTAAGCGAAGAATGTCGCCCTCTGAGACTCGATATTGTTTACCACCAGTTTGGATAACTGCAAACATAGACAACCTCATAAATTAAACCGGCGTGGAGGCGGCATTCCGAGGGAAGCGCTTAGAGCCTCGTACCAAGCAGGTCTATTAGAATCTCAGAAATTGGACATCATGACAAGTAAAAAAACCTCTCGTAGCCCTTTAGGAGTGAGAAAATAAGGGGATGGGTAAAGACCTTAAAGATTTTATAAACCGACTCGAAGACCAAAAAGAACTACATCGCATTCGAGTAGAGGTAGACCCTTATCTAGAAATGGGGGCTATCGCCGAAAAAGTAATGAAGTCACCCCACGGAGGTACCGCGCTTTTATTTGAAAAACCTAAGGGTCATACGATTCCGGTACTGATGAATATGTATGGAAGTTCTCGGCGGATCCAGATGGCTCTCGGAGTCGATCAAGACAATCGAGGACTAGATGCGATAGCTGACCGCATCAAACACCTTATTCAAGAAGCCATGCCGAAGCCTGGAGCGTCTATATTAGACAAGCTGGCCAAACTTCCTTTACTTGCTGAAGTAGGGGAGTGGATGCCCCGAACGGTTTCATCCGGGGCCTGTCAAGAAGTTGTGTACAGAGGGGATGACGCCTCATTAGATCTTTTACCTATTCTGACCACGTGGCCAGAGGATGGCGGTCCTTATATTACCTTTGGAATGTCACATACTAAAAATCGACAGACCGGTCACCGCAACACGGGGCTATATCGTCTTCAGAAAAAAGGGTCCAACCGACTTGGTTTTCACACTCAACTTCATCATGATGGGGCCCGAAATCGACACGGATATGATCACAACGAAAAGATGCCCGTAGCCATTTCCCTCGGGGGGGATCCTTGCTTACTTTTCGCAGCCTCTGCGCCACTACCTCCCTTCTTGAGCGAGATGATGTTTGCAGGTTTTCTGCGTCGGGAAGGCGTACCAATGGTGAAATGCATTACTCAAGATTTAGAGGTACCCGCCGACTCAGAAATTGTGATCGAGGGCTATGTGAATCCCGGAGAAAAGGAAATTGAAGGACCCTTCGGTGATCATACCGGCTATTACAGTTTGGCAGATGAGTATCCAGTGATTCATGTCACTGCCATTACGATGAAACGTCATCCCGTTTTCCCTGCGACCATTGTCGGACGCCCCCCTATGGAAGATGCGTACTTAGGACTTGCTACCGAGCGTATTTTTCTTCCCCTAATTCAAATGGTCCACCCTGAAATAAAGGATATGCACCTTCCTCCTTTCGGTGCCTTCCATAATCTCGTCATCGTGAGTCTTAAAAAAGAATTCCCCGGCCATCCTCAAAAAGTGATGAATGCTATTTGGGGAACTGGCCAACTTATGTTCTCTAAATGCGTGGTTGTAGTCGACGATGACATAAACGTAAGTGATCTAGGCGAAGTTCTTTTTCGAGTGACGAGTAATGTGGACCCAAGGCGAGATTTCCTTTTTTCGGAAGGCCCACTCGATGCGCTTGATCACTCATCCGATCGTTTTGCTTTCGGAAGCAAAGTGGGTATCGATGCTACTCGAAAAAATACCGTCTATGACCAATTTAAGAGAGAATGGCCCCACGATCTCTCTTTTCCGGAAAACATCGTGACACGAATTCAGCAACAGTGGACTAATTACGGTTTGTAGGTTAACTACTCAGCACTCGCGCCTTCGTCTTGTCGTTCTTTGAGTCGGCCAGATTTACCTAATTTGTCTCTCAAGAAGTAAAGTTTTGCCCGACGAACTTTACCACTCCTAAGAACCTCTAATTTATCAATACTTGGGGAATGCAAGGGGAAAATACGCTCCACGCCCACGCCGCTAGAAATCTTGCGAACAGTAAACATGGTGCGCATGCCATCACCTTTCAGGCTGATTACAATACCTTGAAAGAGCTGCACACGCTCTTTTTCACCTTCTTTAACCTTGACGAAAACCTTCACGGTATCGCCAGGCGTAATCGCAGGAAGCCCTTTTTTGATTAGGGTTTGTTCCATTTTATTAACAACCTGTCTCTTATACACATCTCCGAGCCCACG
>CAWULW010000048.1:0-5678 GCA_963923615.1 uncultured Holophagaceae bacterium | reverse complement strand
AACATCTCAAGATAATCCATTTCAGTTAATCGCGCCTGCTCAAACTCGAACACTCTTTTCAGGGAAAATCGAAGCAAAACTGCCCCAATATGGCCGAATCTACGGTCCTAAGGACGAACGGCAGACATCTTATCGCTATAAACACATCATTGAGCCCTATTTTACTTTTATGAACAACTCACAATTCTCTGGGTTGGCCCTAAGTCCAAGATTCGATGCAGTCGACAGCTATCCAGGAGTGGACACAACTCCAATTGGAGAAAAAAGTATCGCTTTAGGTATAAATCAGCACCTGCTGACCCAATTTCCTGGTGAAGTTTTTTTTATGAGTCACCTGAAGCTTGATCTAGCAGCTAAATATCATTTCAATCCAGTCGTACTCTATGATGGTACTTATCAAAAAGGGTGGGGGTCTCTAGAAGGACTCCTCAGCTACGAACCGTCAAAAAATATCAGGCTAAGCCTGAGAAACTCTTCATCATTCAGTAATCGAGGCTCCGATCGTCAAGCCGTAGTCGACTTTATACAAGAAGATACCTCCTATATAGGTCTCTCGTATTACCGATCGGAGTTGAGTTTAACCAGTAATCCCCAACACGGAGTTCAGATCGCGGGCCTTCAGCGTTTATTTGGTGACAAGTTTCGATTTGAATACAAAATAAACTACACCTTGCCCGAAACAAACTCTAACTACTCTACAGGTATCAACTATGGAGAGATTGGTTTGGCATACGTTGAACCGTGTCGAGCGTTTATTATTAAGATTTCCAAAGTCCCCGTCTCCTTAATTGGTATGAATATCAAAAAGGATAATCGTATCGACCTCATTCTTAATCTAAGGGGATTGGGCGACTTATTTGATTTCCGACGTTAATGGAGGTACATCCGTGTGACTCGTCGCTGAAGTCCACACGTAATTTCATAGGGTAAAACCTGAGCTAACTTAGACAGAGACTTTAGGCTAAGGGGCGAATTTGATTCTGACGATATAAGATAAACGGGTTGGTTCGAATCAATACGAATGGCACTAGGCACCGCAATGGTTGTGAAATCCATGGAGACGCGCCCCACAACAGGGTAGAGGTGATCTCCAATGGAGACACTTGCTTGATTGCCAAAAGTTCGTAGGTATCCGTCCGCATAACCACAAGCTAAAGTCACAATCTGCATTGGCGAGGAAGTAATATAAGTCCGCCCATAGCCTACAGCAGTTCCCTCGGGTACCATTTTGATTCGTAATATATTGCAGATGAGATCCAAACAAGGCTGTAAGGGGATCATCGAAGAGTGATTGGTCAATCCGAATAGGCCCAATCCGGGTCGAATATGGCTCTCAATACCTATGCTTCCATGATGGATGGCATCGCTGTTAGAAAAGTGTATTTGAGATGGTTTAATTCCCATGTTTTCCAAGATGATATTCATGATGTAAAACCTTTCCAATTGTTGGTCCATGAAACTCTTGGAGATATCGTCTGCAGTAGAAAAATGGGACATTAAACCAATGACGGACTTGCTCATGGTTTTAAGTGACTCTTGATACTGCATTAGGTCAGATTCTAAAAAACCTAGTCTTCCCATGCCCGTATCAAGCTTTAAATGGATCTTTAATGGATTGCTTTTAAGAAAAAGAGTCAATTCGGACAGATGATCAGGAGAAACAAGTGCAACGGAAAGATTTAATAGGGATGCGATCGGCCAACCTTCAGGTTTGACACCCCCTAAAACCAAAATTTCATTCTCTAGTCCAGCTGTTCTCAGTTCAAGCGCTTCGTCTAGGGTAGAGACTGCGAATCCAAAGACCTCATGTTTGATAGATTCAGCGACCTCCACAGCGCCATGCCCATAAGCGTTTGCCTTAATGACAGCCCATACAGGCTTTCCATCTGACCTTGCTTTCAGGATGGATAAATTGTGTTTAATTCTGCCTAAATTGATTCGCGCAACAATATCTCTGCTGCGATCATGCTGGTACTGAGATGCAAGGCCCATAACTAGTTAATCAGAAAAGCCCATCGATGCTAGATAATGTTCGCATTCAATGGAGGCCATGCACCCTGACCCGGCAGCCGTAATCGCCTGTCGAAAGATCTTATCTTGTACGTCACCACACGCAAAAACTCCTGAAATACTGGTTTGAGTTGAGCCTGGATGAACGCGGATATAACCTGATTCGTCTAGGGATAGTTGTTCGGTAAAAAGTTGTGTATTCGGTGAGTGTCCAATCGCCACAAATAATCCCTCAATCGCCAGTCCCGAGAGTTCTCCCGAATGGGTATCCTTAAGGGTTAATCCTGAAATCTTTTCAACCTCAATTCCCTTTGCTGTGGTATGGAGTTGAGTATTAATCGAGGACACCTCTTTATTCCATATAAATTCGATTTTCGAATTCTTGAAAGCTCGATCCTGCATCGCCTTGGAGGCTCGTAATTTGTTCCTTCTGTGGATTAGGTATACTTTGGATGCAAACTTGGTTAGGTAAGTAGCTTCCTCGAGAGCGGTATCTCCACCTCCTACAACTGCAATTTCTTTATTTTTAAAAAAGAAACCATCACAGGTTGCGCACGCACTTACACCCCCACCTGTTCGAGACAGTTCCTCATCTTTTTTGATTCCTAGCCATTTTGCCGAGGCTCCCGTTGCGATGATGAGAGCATCAGCTGTGTAAGTACTCTGATCAGAAATAAGGGTAAAGGGCCTTGAGGAAAGATCGCATTTGAGTATTGTTTCTGATTTGATGGTGGTACCAAATCTTAAAACTTGTTCTCTCATTTCATTCATTAATTCTGGACCCAAAATTCCGTGCCTAAAGCCCGGAAAGTTGTCGACCTCTGTAGTGATCGTTAGTTGACCTCCAGGTTGAGATCCCTCAAAAATCAATGGGCTGAGATTTGCCCTAGAGGAATAGAGAGCAGCTGTATAACCTGCAGGTCCTGTGCCGATGATAATGACTTTGTGGTGTGACATTGTGTCCTTTATAGTTTATGGCTGTTTAAATAGCCCATTTCGAATTAGTAAATCTTCAACCACCGATACGTCTTGCGGAGTGTCAACTCCTAGCGATAAGTAAGGAACTGGCGC
The DNA here is from genome assembly GCA_963923615.1 of uncultured Holophagaceae bacterium. GTDB lineage: Bacteria > Acidobacteriota > Holophagae > Holophagales > Holophagaceae > Acidiparvus. Next base: position 2,597 of record CAWULW010000048.1, on the reverse strand, counting down.
CACCCCAATCGACATGCCTTTCCTTAACGCCCTGAGCTGCTCAAGTTTTTCTAAATTCTCAACCGGATCAATAGGTAACATTGAAAATTGACGCAAGGAATTCATACGGTAGGCGTATATACCTAAGTGACAACTGTATTGGTTTAAATTGGCTGGGTTGATCGTTGAGGGTGCAAAAGGGGAATCATTTCGGACATATGGAATGGGTGAACGGCTAAAGTAGAGAGCCCTATTGTCGACATCGCTGATGACCTTGACCATATTGGGATTGAAAATATCATCAGCGTTCGAAAATGGACATGCCGCAGTAATTATTTCGAAACGACTTTCGCGACTTGCTACGTCAATGACTTGTTCTATTACTTGTGGATGAAGGGCAGGCTCGTCGCCTTGGATATTGAGGACTAGGTCGAAAAGATCACCTTGTTTGTCAAGAATTTGTGTTGTTTCATAGACGCGATCAGTACCAGATTGACACTCTGAACTTGTTAAATAGGCCTCGGCTCCGAGTTGGATCGCAAAATCCATGATAAGAGGACTATCAGTTGCTATGACGAGGCGATCAATCGATGAGACCTGTTTAGCATGACGGTACACCCATTCAACCATAGCGATACCATGGATTTTAACAAGTGGCTTACCTGGAAATCGAGTGGCTCCCAGTCTGCAAGGAATAACTGCTAAAGTTCTCATCTACTAACTAGTTTGCCATTAAGTACATACATTTAAAGATTACAGTTATAACCCTAGGTAATCAGTATTAAAGTTTAAATAAATAACAATGAGGTATCCATGACTCGTTCAAAACCGACCAATCAATACACGCGGCGGGATCTACTTAAATCTGCTGCGTGGGGTATGACGACCGTCAAAGCCTCATCGTTATTCCCCCCTTTGATTTCAGAAGATCTGTCTGCCTTTGACCGGCCTGAAGCGCCACCCAATCTTACAGGATTTAGTTCTAAATCAATGAGAGGCGTGCCCTTTAGACCCTATCCTAAAGTTCGATTTGGCATTGTTGGTACGGGCCTAAGAGGCCGTTCTGTGATGAATGAACTGTTATCGGTTCAAGGGGCCGAAATCGTTGCTATTTGCGATACGATCCGAGAAAAAACTCAACGTGCCTCTCAACTCTGCATAGATCGAGGTCACAATGAACCGGCTATCTATACAGATGATCCGCACGCGTTTGAAAAACTTGTTACGCGTGATGATATAGATTTTGTCTATACAGCTACGCCTTGGGAATGGCATGTACCCATTATGCTAGCTGCTCTTGAGGCTGGCAAACACTGTGGAAGCGAATGCCCCATAGGAACAACGCTTAAGGATTTGTGGGCATTAGTAAACGCAAGTGAAAGGTCGCAACGACATTGTATGCAACTTGAGAACTGTAATTATGGTGAAACCGAGATGTTAGTCAGGCGCCTGATTCAAGAGGGCATACTCGGTGAAATATTACATGTAGAAGGAGCCTATCTACATGATTTGCGGAAAATTTTATTTGAAGACAAAGATGAGGGTCTTTGGCGACGCGCTTGGCATACTCGAATTAATGGAAACTTATATCCTACGCATGGATTGGGACCTTTAACTTCTTATTTGCATATTCATTCCGGAGATCGTTTTGATTATTTAGTTTCGATGAGTGGTCCCCAAAGAGGATTAGATCAATTTAGAGAACTCAATATTCAAGACAAACAAAATTCTAAGTGGAATGAGAAATATATCACCGGAGACTACAACACTACGCTCCTCAAAACCGTTCAGGGCAAAACAGCCCTGCTGCAACATAACGTATCCAGCCCCCGTCCTTATAGCCGTCATCATCGTGTTCAAGGTACATTAGGGGCTTTTGAAGATTATCCACCGCGTATCTATGTTGAAGGTCAACCCGGAGGTGAACGCTGGGCTAATCTTGATCTTTGGAAAAAGGAATTTACCCATCCTCTATGGTCGGAGCAAGGATCATTGGCCAAAGCCAGGGGGGGTCACGGCGGTATGGACTTCATCATGGCTTATCGCCTCGTGCAAACTATGCGGGAAGGGTTAGTACCCGATATTGATATTTACGATTCGGCAATGTGGAGCGCTCCATTACCACTATCAGAAATTTCTGTTGCTCGAAATTCTGCACCTGTGAAATTTCCTGACTTCACACGAGGTTCATACAATGTTTTCACTAAGTAGATTCATTCGTGTAGAGTGATAATAGGAGTTCATTTGTCACGTCATTTAGGTAAATCCGTAGGTATTATAAGTACCGGACATCATTATCCTGATCGAGAAGTTACCAATCATGATTTATCTAAGCATTTAGATACTGATGATGAATGGATCCGAACCCGAACCGGGATATCCTCTCGCCGAGTGGCAACACCAGGGACCGGAGCCTCGGAATTAGCTATACCAGCGCTTCTTCAGGCTTTAGATGGTGCCAAGAAGAAGCCCGATGAGCTAGATGCAATTATCGTAGCAACCGTCACGCCAGATACTCTGTTTCCGTCCACCGCGTGTCTGATTCAGGAAAAGATCGGAGCATCTAAGGCGCTGTCTCTTATACACATCTCCGAGCCCACGAGACGTAGAGGAATCTC
>CAWULW010000047.1:0-5681 GCA_963923615.1 uncultured Holophagaceae bacterium | reverse complement strand
TATCCATCGAAGGTGCTCGCGGGATTCAGAACAATCTGAGTATTGATGGTGCATCATATAATTCTAATTTCTTTGGTGAACAGCGTGGCTCCACACGTATCCCCTTTGCCTTTGGTGCGGATACTATTCAAGAACTACAAATCATTCGAAATTCATACGATGCCCAATACGGTAATGCATCGGGTGCAGTGATCAATGCAATTTCTAAGTCAGGAACAAATACGTTCTCTGGATCCTTGTTATATCAGGTAAGACCTAAGTCCCTCGTAGCAAAAATTGCTCCTGCTCCTTATGATCCAACTGGTGCGACTTCTTTGAATTCATTCCGCACTAAGAACTTTAATCAAGTTCAAGGCAATTTCAATTTTGGTGGACCGATTATCAAAGATAAATTATTTTTCTTTGTAGGAACTGAGCAGTATTCGTATACCGAAGATTTTAGCCCCACCATTACTCCCACTACGTCTACGGGCAGTACCCTAGCGGACACCATTACCTTCCTACAAAATTTTCAAAATTTGGTAGTGGGCCCTGGAACAAGAACCTTGGGTCAAGACGCTGGACTATCGGTTGACAGTTCTGGAAATCTTACCGTTACCAATACCTCCAAATACACGAATGACCGATTAAATCGTGTTTATTTTGGGCGGCTCGATTACATCATTAACCCCGATCATCGCTTCACTATCCGTGTGAATGCTCAAGATTGGAGTTCTGATAACGGAACCATTGCCTTCACTAGTTCCTCCGCTGGGAGAACGGGAGTATCGAATCAGGGTCTCGAAAAAAACTCAGGACTATCTTGGGTGGCCGAACTTAGTTCGATCTTATCCCCCAATCTTGTCAATGAGGCTCGATTACAGCGAGCCATTGAGCGTAGACCTCGTTTTGCAAAGGGCAATTCTCCCGAATTCAATGCCTTTACATGGACCTCGGGTCAACTGAATTATTTACCCAATGGTTTGGATGAATTTTCTTGGCAATTTATTGATAACCTCACTTATTCCAAGGACAATCTGACCATTAAAGCAGGTGTTGATCTTCAATCTTTTGACTTCACCAATACTTTCTACCGTTATCAAAATGGCTCCTTTACCTTCTTTAACGTTGCCATGGCCAGTAAATGGAAAACGGCTCCCACAACATTAACTGGTACGGACAGCATTTCTTATACGGGCGCTTTCAGTGATTATGGTGGAGCTATCTCCTATAGCTCTAAAGTCAACAGTGGGTACGGTCAAGTTCAACGACAAGGTCTCATGGACGGAAGGTTGACACTGAATCTCGGATTACGTTACGTGAAAGAAGTTCAGCCAGACAATCCTCGTCCCAATGCTCAGTTTATGGGCTTGGATCAAGCGAATAGTTCAGATGCTCTCGACCCCCGCTTCGGGTTTACTTTTGATGTAAGCGGAAAGGGTAAGACTTTGATCAGAGGAGGCTACGGCCACTTTTCTTCACCGAATCCTTCCCTAACTGTTTCCAATACGATGAATTCAAATGGGATGACCACTTCAACCTACACCATTGCGAATTCAACGGCCAACTTAGCCCTTTTCCAAACGGGTGTTCTTTCCGCCGCTCAACGTTTATCAGGGAATACCCTAAGTCGCGTAACCCCTTCGCTCCTCTCTTCGTTAGGTACGGCGTCGAAAACAGGCCAAGTATGGGATCCCACTAATGAAATGACAAAAGCCAAACGTGCGTCCATTGGTTTTGATCACGTGATGGATGATGGTCTAAAGATTGGTGCTCAGTTAGTAGCCGTCGACTTCATTAATCTTCAATATTTCGTCAACATCAACCTCTCCCCTCGAACTGGAACCATCAACCCTGCAGGAACATCGGGTGTTGGCACGACAGGGATCATCGCGGGGGGTCGTTACAATGATGGCTATCCTGTTGGCACACAGTTGTTTAGCTTTGCAACTCGACCCGGATCCGCAGTGGTGCGCGGCCGAACTCTTGACTTCACCGGATTTGGGAATGTCTTTATGACCCAAAATGGTGGACGAGGTCGGTACCATGCACTCATCCTGACGGCAGAAAAACGTTACGGCAACGGAGCTGGATTCCTCTCGAATTTCACTTGGAGTCAGGCGCGAGATAACAATAGTAACGAACGCTCAACCGCAAGTGCCTCAAGTGATTCCAATATCAATAATCCTGCAGATCCAAATTCCACATTTGCCTATAGCGATAACGATCGTCGCTTCCGGTTTGTCTTAGCGGGGTACGCACCCTTGTTTTGGGGTATGAAAGGCTCACTTAACTTCAGTTATACGAGTGGCAGACCTTTTAGTGCAATCGCAAGTGCAGACTTGAATGGTGATAGTAGTTCAAATGATTACGTGCTAGGTACTTCGCGTAATGCATTCCGTCAGCCAGGCCAAAAATTCCTTGATGTCCGCCTCAGCAAGAACTTTACCCTTTTCAAGGGATATGATGCTGAAGTGTTCGCAGATATTACCAATGTTATGAATTGGGCTAACTACCGAACCAGTATCACTAGTGGCAATCCCAGTAACACTACGACAGGCGTGCTTTTCTCATCGACGTTCAAGAATTTGAACTTGGTAGATCGTAATACTCGAGATGTCAACGTAGGGGTTCGAATCCGATTCTAGAAATTCACGAACCGGTTCACAAAAAGAGCGCCTTTGTGCGCTCTTTTTGATTATCGTGGACCGAGTAAAGCTGAGCCAATTCTGAGTTGATTACTGCCATGCTGAATTGCCAACTCTAAATCATCACTCATTCCCATACTCAACAAAATATTTCTATGGATCTTTTGCTCCATGTCTAATCGATAAAGATTACTCATTTGAAAAGCTCGTTCTTCTCCAAGGGGGGGAAGAACCATAAGCCCGCCAAAATGTAGATAGGGGGCGCTCTCCAGGTACTCAAAGAGGACCGATACTTCACTGCCTAAGCACCCTTTTAAAGGGGTCTGTTCCCATAAATCGACTTGAATCCATACCGTTAAATCTTTTTGGATACGCTGACTCTGTCGGTCCAAATCTTTGGCTAGCCGCATCGAATCAAGAGAAAGAATCGTCGAACAGAGACGAGCTGCCAAGGAGGCTTTATTGGTCTGTAAGTGTCCAATAGCTACCCATTCAATATTGGGTAATACAGAAGATTTTTGTTCGATCTCCTGAATATAGTTTTCTCCACATCGGCTAAATCCAAGGGTCTGTAATTTGCGAATAAGATCCGGAGACTTGAATTTGGTGACAGGGAGGATTTCAATCGCTTCGGGATCACGTCCTGAAGATTCGGCAGCTTTTATGATCCGTTCCCGAAGGTTTCTGAGGTTCAAATCTAAGTTCATTTGATCAGGTTATCTCTGATTGGCGACCCTTAGAGTAATAGACTCAAATTTAGGGGGATATTCTAGGATCCCCATCGTTTAAAACTAAGTGCAATAGGCTTAATTCTTAGTGTTTAGACCTTGAGTCTTCAGGTGTAAATAATCTAAACAAAGAGACTAAAATCTTCGCTAATGTTGAAAAAATTAGACTTGACTATCCAGTGAATTAAGGTAAATTAGCACTCTATGGGTCAGAGTGCTACTCGACCATCCATTCACCATCAACTTACTTTTGGAGGCAATCCTTATGAAAAAAATAACCCCTCTACACGATCGAGTCATTTTGAAGAGACTGGATCCCACCGAGACTCTTAAGAGCGGCATTGTGATTCCAGATACCGCGAAAGAAAAGCCCATGGAGGCAGTTGTCGTTGCGGTTGGTGAAGGCAAATATGATGAGGCCGGCAAACGAATCCCTATGTCGGTCAAAGAAGGTCAAAAAGTGCTCATTGGTAAATACAGTGGCACTGAAGTCAAATTAGATCTCGAAGACCACGTCATCGTCCGAGAAGACGAAATTCTTGCCATTCTTAACTAACTTTATATAAGGAGATTCACTCATGGCTAAATCCATCATATACGCAGAAGAAGCACGCCAAGCTATTTTACGGGGCGTCAATAAATTGGCAGATGCAGTTCAAGTTACCCTGGGTCCGAAGGGACGGAACGTCCTCATTGAGAAGAAATTTGGTTCTCCTTTGATGACCAAAGACGGAGTAACAGTTGCCAAGGAAATCGAGTTAAAGGACAAACACGAGAATATGGGTGCCCAGCTTGTCCGTGAAGTAGCATCCAAAACTTCGGATATTGCCGGAGACGGTACCACCACCGCTACCGTGCTCGCACGATCCATTTATCGCGAGGGTATTAAAGCCATCACCAGTGGTGCCAATACCATGGAAATCAAGCGAGGTATCGATACCGCAGTAGAAACTATTGTAAAGACAATCGACAGTTTCAAGAAACCTGTTGAGGGTAATGCGATTGCCCAAGTAGGCACTATTTCGGCCAACGGAGATGCCGAAATTGGAACGATTATTGCTGATGCGATGGCCAAGGTCGGTAAAGATGGTGTTATCACTGTCGAAGAAGCTAAAGGCCGTGATACAGAGCTCACTGTTGTGGAAGGAATGCAATTTGATCGTGGGTATCTCAGTCCCTACTTTGTAACTAATCCGGATCAAATGAAGGTTGAAATGGAGAATCCCTACATTTTGACCTACGAAAAGAAAATTTCGAACATGCGAGATTTATTGCCTTTGCTCGAACAAGTCGTTAACAGTCGACGGCCTCTACTTTTAATCGCTGAAGATGTGGATGGTGAGGCTTTAGCTACTTTAGTGGTCAATAAAATTCGTGGCACGTTGCAGGTTGCTGCAGTTAAGGCACCTGGCTTCGGGGATCGTCGAAAAGCAATGTTAGAAGATATTGCTATTCTCACCGGAGGTAAAGCTATCACGGAAGATCTAGGGCTCAAACTAGAAAATCTGACCTTGACCGAACTTGGATCGGCAAAGAAAATTGTGATCGATAAAGAAAACTGCACCATCGTAGAAGGAGCAGGGAGTGGAGAGGCTATTCAGGGTCGCGTCAAGCAGATTCGAAGCCAAATTGAAATTTCCACCAGTGATTACGATAAAGAGAAACTCCAAGAACGCCTAGCTAAACTCGTTGGTGGCGTTGCCGTGATTAAGGTTGGAGCAGCTTCTGAGACGGAAATGAAAGAAAAGAAAGCACGTGTTGAAGATGCCATGCATGCTACTAAAGCAGCTGTTGAGGATGGTATCGTTGCAGGCGGTGGCGTTGCACTCCTGCGCTGCTTAGCAAATGTCCAGGCTTTAAATCTGAAAGGCGATCAAAAGAGTGGAGTTGATATTGTGCTTCGCGCTATTGAGGAGCCCCTAAAGCAGATTGCTAACAATGCTGGAACCGAAGGCTCCGTCGTTGTCAATCGCGTCAAAGAAGAGAAGGGTAACTTCGGATTTAATGCCGCGACGGGAGAATACGGCGACATGGTAGCTTTTGGGGTCATTGACCCTGCCAAGGTCACCAAATCAGCCCTTCGTAATGCAGCCTCTGTAGCCTCGATGATGCTGACGACCGAAGCTGTCATCTCTGAAATTCCGGAACCTAAACCCCCTGCGCCTCCCGCAGCCCCGGGCATGGATGATATGTACTAGGTTACTCAAAGTAACCCCAAAAGGCCTCGCTAATTCAGCGAGGCCTTTTTTGTATATCGACGAGCCTTTGATATTCTTAAATCACTAGAGGAGATTCATGAAAAAGGTCGCCGTATTTGGTTTAGGTC
>CAWULW010000046.1:0-5761 GCA_963923615.1 uncultured Holophagaceae bacterium | reverse complement strand
CCAGACAATTTTTCCCGAAATGGAAACTAGATATGGACTTTTTAAGATTTCTTTTCAAAAAGATGAATACACCTCTTTCGTTTCAGGATATTAAACAGGAGTTGGCTTCTAATCGAAGAGCTCAAATAGGTATCGCTATTCTTGCGGTTCTTCTTACCTTACTGGCGTGGCCAAGTTCTAACCAATCACAGAGGGCTATCTCTGGAGCAGATTCCCTTTCTATCGTGGCTTTACAATCACTACCGGACCTCTCTTCCCTAGACCATTCCGCTGACATCCCTCCTATAGCTAAGCTACTCCGAGACCCCTTTTTGTTTGAAGGACCTAGACCACCAGAGCGGGTAAAAAAAATTAAACCTCCCCCTCCTCCGCCCCCACCTACTGCTGAAGAGATCGCTCAAAAACAGTTGGAGCAAGATCGTCAGTTGGAAATGTCATCTGCACCAAATGACTACCGATTTATTGGCTTTCTGAGAACCCCAAAGACTGGAGAGTCTGCAGCTTTCATAAATGCTGAAGAACCTATCAATTTGAAAATTGGATCTATTATTCGTGGTCGATGGAAACTAATCGAAATCAGAGAAGATTCAGCCCGATTTCAGAACCTCAAATACCCCGATTTATACTTTTCCACCCCTGTGAGCAGTATTGGGGACTAGCTGGTGGTGTACAAAAACTTGTATTGGGACATACTTAATTAATGACTATGATAAACCCTAGACAAATAAAATGGATATTCCTCCTTGTTGGATTAATCATAGGCTCATTTGGTTGCGCACTCCAAAGAGCGAACCAAGCATTTGAAGAGGGTCGCTATGAGGATTCTCTAGAAACCTACCGATCAATTGTGCAAAAGGATCCTTCGAATGTCAAAGCTCGAATAGGTCTTCAACGATCTGCACAGCAGGCTGCTGAAGTAGTTTTAAAAGAAGCTCAAGAACTCGAAAGAAGAGGGGGGAGTGACTTAGCGATCCAATCCCTTGTTGCTAAAGCGCTTACCTTCAATTTTGACAATCAAATTGCCCAAGATTGGATGTTGCGTCTGCAGCAAAAAATTGAAAAAAGTAAAATTCAATCTGTCTCAGAAGTCGCCGATGACATTAAAGCTCGTGTTGAGCAAGAAAGCGTGCTGCTTCTCAATCCTAACTCCTTAGAGGGCATAGACATATCCTTTACTCGTCGAACTTCCCTTAAAGAAATTTTGGGGACTCTAGGAAAAGCATCGGGCATTAATGTCATTCTTCATACAAGCTTTCAGGATAATTCCATTTCGATTGACTTAAAGGGCCTTTCGTTTTACAAGGCCTTAGACACTCTCATGCTTCAGAATGAAATGTTTTACAAGGTTGTGGACAAAAATACAATTATGGTTTTTAAGGCTACCCCACAAAACCGTGAACAATTTGAAAATCAGATTATTAAAACTTATTTTTTATCGAATGCAGAACCCAATGAAGTCCGGGCAACCTTAATTACTCTAATTCCTCAACTCAAAGTTTTCACTGATAAGAGGATGAATGCAATTATTGTTAAAGCAAAACCTCTAGAGCTAGGCATAACTGACCGAGTTATAGGTCAACTGGATAAAGCCTTACCCGAGGTTATGGTCTACTTAGAACTTATGGAGGTTACCGAGAGTAGTCTCCAGAAAGTTGGACTCCTACCCGTCCTTGGCGCTGGGGATGATTCAGGGACATTCAGAATTGGTGCCACCACAGTGAACCAAAATAGCGGTCTCAACTCGGCATCTAGCACCCTTTCCATTTCTTCAGCTAACATCCGAACCCTATTTCCTAACTTAGCCCTGGATTTTCTAAAAAGCAACGGAGATGCGAGATTAGTTGCGAGCCCTAATGTCAGGACAGTCAGCGGGGGTAAAGGTGAAGTCAATATCGGAGACAAAATCAGCACCACGCAATCAGCTCTGACAAGCGGACTACTAGGGGCTAATCAATCAGGAACACAAACTTCACTGAATACCACAGGTCTAGGGGGATTAGGGCAAGTATCGTTTAGTTACGAGGATGTCGGAGTAAAGATCGGTGTTGAGCCCAGAGTTCATTACAACGGCGAAATTACTCTCAAAATTGAAGCTTCAGTCACAACTCTCAAGGCAGGTTCTACCCCTGGCCGACCTGATTTAGGACGAAGGGAGATAAAAACAACTGCAAGATTAAAAGATGGGGAAACTGCTATATTCGGTGGTCTCCTTAAGGACGAGGAACAAAAACAATTCCAAGGAATATGGGGAGTTTCTGAAATGCCCCTAATTGGAAGATTGATTGGCAATACTCGAAATCAAAAAGCAAAAACAGATGTCATACTGACTATCAGGGCTGTCCAAGTTAGAAAACCTGTGCTAACTGATGGCGACTTCAAGGGTTTTAACCCCGAAGATCTGGGAGAATCCAAGGCCGGTATAGCCAAAGATAATAAAGAACAAAACAAGGAGATTCCAAAAATCTCCGAAAACCAGTCCTCCTCAGATGCAATCTCCAAAGATAATAAAAAGTCGACTTTTACCGAATTGTCTCCTTCATCTCTTGCAACATCGAACCAAGAAACCCTAACTGTAGCTCCTAGAGCAGACCTGACAACAGGAAAAGTAATTACTATACCCATCAAGACCAAAGCTCTAAATTCTGATTTGATCATCTTTATGTCCCCCCCTGTAGCCCAAGTAGTCAAAGGGGAGACTCTTTCAATCGATTTAAATATTAGCGGAGGCTCGGGAATTACCTCTGGGCAACTAGATCTGCTGATCCCCCCTGGATTGAAGGTTGCCGGCGTCAAACAAGGAGACTTTCTACTTAATGATTCAGGTGCTTTGGATTATACCGCCGAGGAGGGTTCCGGTATTTTTCGTATTAATTTTAAGCGAAGTGGACAGGGAGAGGACAGCGGGAACTTACTCTCCCTTAGCCTTACAGCGATTCAATCTGGCAGCGCAGCGGTCACTATTCAAAAGGCGGGGGTGTTGATCGGGCCGAACCCCATCTCAGCACGTTGGGTAAATTCGCTCCTAAACATTCAGTAATCATGAATAATAAGAACCCTGAGGGATTCACTCTTCTTGAATTAGTTATAACGGCTACTGTTTTACTGATCCTAGCCTCGGCATCAGTTCCTTTGGTAAAGAACGGTATTCGTCGAGATAAGGAACTTGAACTTTCAAGAAATTTAAGAGAAATAAGACTTGCAATAGATGAATACAGAAAAGCTGTGGAATTTCAAAAAATTAAGTCGCCTCCTTTGGAAAACAATTTGTGCCCATCAACTTTGGAAGAGCTAGTTGAGGGCGTACCGGCAACAGGAAGTACATCAAAGAAAATCAAATTTCTAAGACGTATCCCAACGGACCCTTTCACGGGCAAGGCAGAATGGGGGCTCCGAAGCACCTCAGATGACCCCAAATCCCGAAGTTGGGGGGGCGGTCACGTTTACGATGTATATTCACTTTCACCCGGTACAGGATTGAATGGCATACCCTATTCTGATTGGTAAGGGTTTTTTACCGTTGATGATTTATTCTATAAGCGGTAACCTTAACTTTCGTTCTTCCTAGGCTTTAGGGCCTATCGACCCTCATCTTTGAAGCGGATATGGCGGAATTGGTAGACGCGCTAGATTCAGGTTCTAGTGCCTGCAAGGGCATGGGGGTTCGAGTCCCTCTATCCGCACCAAGGATAGAGCCATTCCAATCTTTAGACTTTAATCAACGACCGTCCAATCAAACTTGGACTTTGACCCTCGAAGCGGCATCGGGACTGCTACTTGTGGTGACGGGATTAATCCCCTTTTCTAGGAGCCGACATGGCCCTTACTAATGAACAAAAACAAAAAGTCATCAAGGACTTTAAAACTCATGATAGTGATACGGGCTCACCTGAAGTCCAAATTGCTATTCTCACAGAACAGTTAAACTTACTTAGTGAACATTTTAAGGTTCACGTCAAAGATCATCATTCCCGAAGGGGGCTAATGATTCTTGTGAGTCAGCGACGACGACTCCTTGAGTACCTTAAAAAAAAGGATAAATCTCGGTATGAGAAATTAATTGATCGACTTAATCTCAGACATTAAGATTTTGATCAAAAAAACCGTAACACTCAATCACTCCGATGTTGACACGACTTCCCGTCCCAGAGAATCCCAATCCCTATCACGTAATTAAAACCTCAGAAATTTATTCGTCTCCTTGGATTACAGTGAGGGAAGATGCGTTTCATCATCGTCAAGGAGCTCAGGGTATCTACTCTGTAGTTTCTATTAAACATCAAGCCTGCGGAGTAGTGGCAATAGACGACAAGGATCGCTTGGTGCTCGTAGGACAATGGCGGTATCCACTAAGAGAATATTCTTGGGAGATCCCTGAAGGCGGGGGTGATCCTAACGAAAGCCCCTTGGAATGCATGAAGCGGGAACTTGCTGAAGAATGCCAATTATCTGCTAGAAATTGGAATCCTCTTGGCTACTATCGGCCTAGCAATTCTAAGACCGATGAAGAGGCTTTTATTTTTTTAGCCGAAGACCTAAGTCCTTGTTGCGGTAAATCCGAAAATGACGAGGAGCTTATGGTGCGTAGGGAGCCATTCAATGAGTGTCTCGAACGAATCTCTTCTGGGGAATTGACGGATGGCCTCACGGTAACTGGAATTTATATTGCTCATGCTTACAGAAAAGGTCTACTTCCACCACTATCCAATGAAATGCAACAACGTTTTTTTAAAAAAAGAGCAAGATAAACATGATGATTCACCTTGAAAGAACCGACAATCAGTCTCTTGCCCCAATTTCCCACTTGCTAAAGCAAGGAGGGGTGATTGCCTACCCAACAGATACCATCTACGGTATGGGCTGTCTCGTTTCGAACCCTAAAGCAATAGAGAGGATTTTTAAACTCAAGGCTCGTGACGAGACCAAGCCAATGAGTTTGCTGTGCTCGAGTCACGAAATGCTATCTCGCTATTGTCAGCCCCTGACATTGGATAAAAAAAAATTACTTGAGAAACTCCTGCCTGGTCCTTACACCTTCATTCTCTCAGCAAATGATAATGTCCCCCCTGAGTTAGTAGGAGAGCCAAGAAAAACCGTTGGACTAAGAATACCTCGTCATAGTTTTTGTATGTCAATCGCCCAATATCTCAACGAGGCAATCATCACAACCTCGGTCAATCGATCCGGGGAGACACCCCTGAATGAACCCTCTCTTATTGAGGAAGCTTTTGGCTCGGATTTGGCAGCCATTGTGGTTCACGAGCCTCCTCTTGGCAACTCCAGCACAATTCTTGACATTACAAGCGAGAAGCCTCTATTAGTTCGTGCCGGGGCCGGAGCCTGGCCCTTGTCCTAGTTTTTATACAGTAAATTAACTCGGTAGTTGTTATATTAAAGTGTTCGAGGAGCGTTGCGCGACTACCTCATCTGCGAAGTCCCAGGCTCGAACATCCATATTGGATACATAACGACGCTCATCTGCTACTAAATGGTACCGGGTGAGTAAATTGTTATCTCACCAGGTCACTCGATCTAGGAGATCCCTATGAATGTTATGAATAAACAAGATTACGAGATCGCAAACATCGATCTAGCTTCTTGGGGGCGCAAAGAAATACTTATAGCGCAGGAAGAGATGCCTGCCTTAATGAGTATTCGGCATGAATACCTAAATACAAAGCCCTTGGCTGGTGCCAGGATCGCAGGTTCACTTCATATGACCTGTCTCTTATACACATCTCCGAGCCCACGAGACGTAGAGGAA
>CAWULW010000045.1:0-5784 GCA_963923615.1 uncultured Holophagaceae bacterium | reverse complement strand
CGCGGAGGAGACTCTCAACTATCTTATGCGTGATATGTCGGGTCAAACTGGAGGTATTTATTCCACTGAAGATGCAGATAGCGAGGGTATTGAAGGAAGGTTTTATGTTTTTTCTCATGATGAAATCATTCAATGCCTTGGATCAGATGCATCGAATTTTATGTATATGTTTGGGGTCACCCAAGAGGGTAATTTTGAGGGAAAGAACATACTCCACCGTTTTTCAGCAAGGTCATTTCAATCATATGAGAATGAAAGGGAGAAAATTTGTAAGGAGAAACTCCTTAACTATCGAAATCAACGCATGCGCCCTCACTTAGACGATAAGATCTTGGCATCATGGAATGGTTTAGCCCTTTCAGCTTTTGCAAAAGGTCATCGAGTAACAGGCCAATGGGCTTATCTGGAACAAGCTCAAAAAATTGCACAATTTATAATGACTCATCTCTGGGATGGAATGAATCTCTTTCGTGTTTACCGAAAGGGCCAGCGACATACCCGAGGATTTTGTGAGGATTATGCGTTTGTGGCGAATGGGCTCATCGATTTCTATGAGGCCGATCATAACGAACATTGGCTTTACCAGGCAAGGATACTCGCCGAAGAGATGATAAATAAGTTTTATGATCGAAATACTAGCGGTTTCTTTTCTAATGATCCTCAGGAATCTGGGATCTTATTTCCTATTAAAAATGTCTATGATCAAGCTATTCCTAGTCCTAATTCTCAAGCCATCAGATCTTTACTAAGATTGGCAAGGTATTTTGATATACCTGATTATCTTCAGATAGTTGAGGGCTCGTTTCTATCTTGTGGGAAATGGATGGAACAAAGACCTCGTGCTATGTTGAGTATGCTGTCCGTATTGGATACTTATTTAAAACCCTCGCTAGAAATTATTATCATCGGTGATCCCCAAGACCCTTTGGTTGTAGAGGTTTTAAGATTAGTCAATCATCAGTATCTCCCTCAACTTACGCTTATCGTAGGAAGAGATGGGTCTCTCCCTCATTTCAAAGGGAAAAAGATATTCTCAAAAGGTCCAACTATCTATGTATGCCAGGGACAGACTTGTTCATTACCTTTGAATTGTATTGAAGAATTCAAAGATCTAATGCAAATTTAAGATATATATTCTTTTTTTGATTTCTAGAAGGAAAATCACATGAGCATCTTCTTAGATCCGGCCATTCTGTTTTTTATTTTTGGTATTTTTGCAGGATTAGTGAAGTCTAATTTGGAGATCCCTCAGCCTATTTCTCGATTTCTCTCCCTGTATCTTTTGATGGCTATCGGACTAAAGGGCGGTTTTGCACTTAATCAATCCGGATTTACCGCTGAAATCGTAATCAGTTTAGGTCTAGCCGTTACTCTCGCGATAGTGATCCCCATTATTGGCTATATATTTTTAAAATATCGATTAAATAAGATTGATGCTGCAGCCATTGCTGCTACCTATGGATCTATCAGTGCTGTGACTTTCATTACCACGACCCAAATATTGGATCGAGCTGGAATTATTTATGGTGGTCATATGGCAGCCGCTATGGCGCTGATGGAGTCACCCGCCATTATTCTTGCGATTATTCTCGCTAATAGAATTCGTCAACAAAATATGGAGTCTAAAGCCTCCCTAACATCTTTAAGCAAGATCCTTCATGAATCATTTACCGATGGAGGGCAGCTGCTTTTATTGGGCGCCTTAGGGGTAGGGGCTCTATCTGGCGAAGTAGGTCACCAAGTTATGGCTCCTTTTTCTATTGATTTATTTAAGGGCCTGCTAGCATTCTTTCTCTTAGACATGGGGCTTCTTGCTTCCAAAAGCTTCGCGGAATTGAAAAGTATATCTCCAAGTACTCTGGCATATGCATTCCTTGCTCCCCCGCTACATGCCCTCCTTGCTCTGGGTTTATGTTACTTATTGCACTTACCCCAAGGTGATACAGTGCTTTTGATGATCTTAGCTGCTAGTGCATCCTACATTGCTGTACCTGCAGTTTTACGACATTCAATGCCCGAAGTAAACCCAGCTTTGTATATGGGGATGTCCTTAGGCATCACGTTTCCCTTAAATCTGATTTTTGGTATTCCTGTCTATATGGCCATGGCCAATTTTGTTTTTAATAATCCCCCAATACCTTAGCGGCGAGTCGCCATCAGATGTGCAATGGCAACGGCTGCTGCATCGGCAGCATCGGACGGCAGTTGCTCTTTAAGCCCTAAAATTAATTTAACCATCTTGCCTACTTGATCTTTACCCGCCCAGCCATACCCACTCACAGCTTTCTTAATTTGCATTGGGTTGTAATCTCCTACTTCAAGACCAAAAAGAGATCCAGTGAGAAGAATCGCGCCCCGGATTTGTCCCAATTTGATTGCAGTCGCAGCATTTTTTTCTACAAAAGGTGATTCAACAGCCATGAAAGTAGGTTCCTGAGTTTGGATGGCTTGAGCCAGTGCCTTGTGAATCTTTAAGCAACGCTTGGGGAAGGGCTCGTTACTCTTAGAACGAACTACTCCCGAGTCTACCAAACTAAGTTTGTTATTTTTCTGTTCTACGATAGCCCAGCCACAGGCAATAGATCCGGGATCAACCCCTAAACATCTTCTCGCTACTTTCATGACCATAACACTAGACTATAAACCCCTAACGTTTCTTTTTTTATCTTTTTTATGCTGACCCGAGAATCGACCACCCCCCTTTTTTTTCTTTGAGGACCTAGTTCGTTTTGATTTTCTAGGCAGGGAAGATGACCGTTTTGGTTTTTCGAATATATCTTGAGTTATTGCGTTCCTATTTGGATTAAAGGTATATGTTTTACCCTTACCGTCTTTTGATTTGGCCTCTATAATCCAACCAAAAATTCGGTGTTGGTCTTCGTCAATCCCTGCTAATTCAACCGTGACAAAATCTCCAATCGAAATAGCCACCGATCCCTTAGAGCCGACTAGCTTAGTTCGGTACTCATCAAGTTTAAATCCCAGGCCTAAGGCTCCAATAGGAGTTCCGATTTCTACAAACGGCTCCTGTAATTGAATATAAATAGCCTTGGAAGAGAATCCCTGAACAAATCCTTGAAATGTTTTACCGATAAAAGGTCTCATTAGGTCACATGCCTTCCATCTTATATTTTCTCGCTCGGCTTCAGTAGCCTGTTGTTCGGCATCGCTACATTCACGGGCGATAATCGCAAGTTGGCTCTGAAAGTTATTAGGGAGTACCTCTTTTCGTAGTATTTTCCTTAAACTCCGATGCACTATCAGATCGGGATATCGACGAATCGGACTTGTGAAATGAAGATAGTCTTTCAATGCAAGTCCTGAATGGCCAATGTTGTCAGCACTATACTCCGCTCGTTTGAGCGATCGAAGTAACATGGTGTTCATTAATGCTTCGAGTCCACCTCCCCGGACTTTAGTTAGTAATCGGTTCAGATTATCTGGGGTGGGTCCCTCGTGAATAGTCAGAAGTCCAAAGGTTCGAGCCAGGTTCGCAAAAATTTCCAGTTTAATTGGATCAGGTTCATCGTGGATACGGAAAATAGTAGGGACCTTTTGGTCATTAAAGAAACGAGCTACAGCTTCATTAGCTAACAACATAAATTCTTCGATCATTTGATGAGCATTATGGCGTTGGTACGGATTGGCCCAAACTACCTTGCCCTTTTCATCAAAATGAAACTCTGTTTCTTCCGTATCAAGGTTGATGGCTCCTCGAGTCAATCTTGCGGTCCTCAGGCCTTCGGCTACAACAAGACCCGTCTCGAGCATATGGCAGAGTTCGGTTCCCAAAGCAGCTCTTAGAATAGGGTCTTTGTGGGTACATGCCTTACGTACATCGTTATAGGTTAGGCGTTTTCTAGAGTGAATAACGGACTCAGAAAAAGAAGCATGAGTGATGTCGAATTTATCCGATATTCTGATCCAGGCAGTCAGTGTTAAACGGTCTACTCCTTCCCGCAAACTGCAGAGATCTCCGCTGAGACGCTCAGGAATCATAGGAATACACTCATCGGGAAAATAAACAGACGTACCGCGAAGTCTAGCTTCTTGATCGAGTGATCCATCCTCTTTGACATAAAAACTGACGTCCGCAATATGAACGCCGAGTAGCCACCCTCCTCCTTCATTGGGAGGTATCGTCTCAATGGAAATCGCATCATCAAAATCTTTTGCGGTAGGGGGATCAATCGTACATGTTAGGTGTTTACGAAGATCCTCGCGACCTCGAAGCCATTCAGGAGCAATGTTGGTCGGAAATGGGGCTAATTCCTGCATCACCTCGGCAGGAAAATTTTGGCGAATCCCAAACATCTCGGCTGTAAGCTGGTTTTCAATCCTAAGGTCCCCCTTTTTACCCAAACGAGCAACGACTTTCCCTTCAAGTTGAGTGGACTCTTTTCGTCTTTGAAGTTCGACGCTCACCCACTCTCCTTCTTTGGCTATATCGGTAGGGGGTACATTAATCACTGACCCAATCCGGTGTTCTAATGGAAGTACGCGCCACCCCCAAGCTTGTTTCTGGAGAGTCCCAGCTAAGGTCTGAGTTCCAAATTTGATGATTTTGATGACGCGAGCTTTAGGCCGCCCCTTACGATCTTCGCCCGTAATCTCGGCCAGGACATGGTCTCCATGAAGGGCCCCGTGTCGCGTTCCCCAATCCACTAAAACATCCGATCTTTTTGAGGAGGGTCCTAGTGGTCTTAAAAATCCAGAGTAACCCACACCATCAGGATGACCAATGTACTTTGCTTCAAAAGTTTCTAGATATCTGAGCCCACCCTTTGAAGAAGCAGA
Source organism: uncultured Holophagaceae bacterium (assembly GCA_963923615.1). Lineage (GTDB taxonomy): Bacteria > Acidobacteriota > Holophagae > Holophagales > Holophagaceae > Acidiparvus. Next base: position 987 of record CAWULW010000045.1, on the reverse strand, counting down.
AGTCAATCGCGAAGTTTTAGCAGTCACCGGTAACTTACCGAAGGAGCGTTTCAAGAAGAAGGTCCTTCGAGACCCCGAATACGCTGTTTTATTTTGAGCATATCGTCTCGGTCAATCGGTTGTGCAGGTACGCCACCCCAAGTTTCTTCAGCAGGTACCCGGGCACCTGGTAAAAGAACAGAATGTGGAAGAATTACAGCACCCTCCCCAATTTCAACATCTCCCATCACTAAGGAGCCAGCTCCCAAGGTAGCCCGATCATGAATTCTTATGGGCGCAATGACTAGATTCCCCCCGCCTCCATAATGGGCAAAAATTCGAACACTACCTCCCAAGGTGACATCATTACCTAGTTCAATGAAGGATGGATCACTAATATAATCAGTGTTAATGAATGCGTGTTTTCCAATTTTCATCCCCATTCCTTTGAGAAAAAGAATGCCAAAGGGAGTGAGTGTGGCGAAAGGCAAGAATGTGAAGCGAACTAAATAAAAAAGGCCGTTATGAAGAAACCAAGGAACAGCATGGATCGTATAATAACCACCCTTAAAACTTTTGAACCGAGTAGGCAGTATGAAATTTAGAATACAGACCGTCACCATGAGTGAAAGCCCAAAAACAAAGAATGCTAAGGCATAGGTGAAACCCATCATGAGCCATCCAAGCCAACCTGAAGCAAGCAGGGCAGGGAGTACAGACACTATCTTGTGACCCACCCAAATCGCAGGAGCAAGTGCTATCCCAAAAGCTAGGGAAGCTAGAAGATACATGATAATCACAGCAATCAAATAACTCGCGCGTGCAAACCGTCGCAGTATCGCTTCGGCAATATTGACGGGCGGAGGGTTTTTCGATTGGTCTTCTGCAAAGAGTTTTTTTGGTTTTGAACTTATATCTTTCATGTATTTAGACTAACCTTGTTTGCTCTCGATACACTATAAAGACTGTCTCTTATACACATCTCCGAGCCCACGAGACGTAGAGGAA
>CAWULW010000044.1:0-5790 GCA_963923615.1 uncultured Holophagaceae bacterium | reverse complement strand
CCCGAATACTTTTGCGACATCGAGAACTTCAAAAAATGCTAGGGACTTACATTGATGCGCTACCCAAAATGATTAACCCTATTACAAATAGAATTCATACTCGACTTCACCAGGCTGCAGTTGCTAGTGGGCGATTGGCGAGCTCCGACCCTAACTTACAGAACATACCAGTGAGGACAGAGGAGGGGAAATCGATTCGAAAAGCTTTTATTTCTAGACCAGGATGGTGTCTCATCGATGCCGACTATTCTCAGATTGAATTGAGAGTAGTCGCAGCACTAGCGGAAGACCCCGTTCTTCTCGACGCATTTAAACGAGGCGAGGATATTCATCGTAGGACTGCAAGTGAGGTCATGGGCATTCCTTTGGATAAAGTGTCGAATGAGGACCGATCTAAAGCAAAAGCAGTAAATTTTGGCCTCCTCTACGGTCAAGGAGCTTTTGCTTTAGCTGGTTCACTAGGTATTACGCACAAGGAGGCTAAGGACTTTATTGATCGTTATTTTGAACGTATGCCTAGAGTAGCTGATTGGATTGAACAGACTAAAAAGGCTGCAGAGAAGGAAGGGCAAGCGACAACGTATTGGGGTCGAACTCGCCGCATACCAGATCTTGAGAGCACTAATGGAAATATTAGGTCAGGTGGGTTGAGAGTTGCGGTCAATACCGTTGTTCAGGGCACCGCTGCAGATATAATGCGTCGCGCTATGGTCAAGTTTAACCATGCTTTGAGAGGCGGTGGGTATTCTGCAAAGATTCTCCTCCAAGTACACGATGAATTACTTATCGAGGCACCTCAAGAGGAATACGAAGATGTTTCAAAACTGTTAAAGTATTCTATGGAACATGCTGATGATATCCAGGCAATAAAAGTCCCTCTCGTAGTTGAGATAAGAAAAGGGTCTAATTGGTTAGAATGTAAATAAATATGATCCACACTCTACATAGGACTTTTAAATGCGCATTCTTATAGTCGGATCAGGTGGCCGCGAGTATGCTATTGCTCAAAAATTAATTCTAGAGAACCCAGACAACCACTTATATCTAATTCCTGGGTCTGAAGGTATGAAAAAATTCGGACAATGTATTGCTATCAACCCCCTTGAAGTAGATGTAGTAGCCGAATGGGCTCAAAAAGAAGAAATAGATCTTGTAATTATTGGCCCAGAGGGACCTTTAGTTCAAGGTTTGGCCAATAAGTGTTCTAAATTAGGTCTAAAAGTCTTTGGACATGATCAATCTACGAGTCTATTAGAGGGTAGTAAGTCTTATGCGAAGCGATTCATGGCGAAGTATCAAATTCCAACAGCAACTTCATATGATGTTATGGACTGGAATTCAGGAGAATTGCTGATTAAAGACTGGCCTCATGAATTACCCATTGTTCTTAAGGCCGATGGACTTGCTGGTGGAAAAGGAGTAGTTATTGCTGCATCCAAGCAAGAAGCCCTTGAAACGCTGCGTTTATTTCTTGGGGGTAAGTATGGAGAGGCAAGTCAAAAAATTGTCCTCGAAGAATTTTTGTCTGGAATTGAGCTCTCTCAACACCTTTTAGTTGATGTTAATCATGATCATCGAAATTATTGTTTATTTCCAGCGTGTCAAGATCATAAAAAACTCAATGTAGATGACAAAGGTCCCAACACGGGAGGGATGGGTGCTTTTGCACCCATCCCATTCTTGACCGAAGAAGATGTAGATATAATGAAACGACTGATTATTGACCCAACTCTTAAGGGTCTACAAACCGAAGGTCTTATTGGTAGGGGAGTTCTATTTTTAGGAATCATGTGGACTTCCTCTGGCCCAAAACTCTTAGAATACAACTGTCGGTTTGGAGACCCAGAAACTCAAGTACTCATGGCGATGATGAATGAAAATTTACTCCCTCTTTTGTTGCAAGTTTCAGAGCAACGTCTCTGTAACAATAAGACTATGGTAGAAATAAAACCCGGAACCTACATAACGTATGTTCTGGCGGCTTCTGGATATCCTGAAAAACTAGACCCACCTGTTGAGATTCCTTGTCTACCGATAGAGAACACGTCGATTATTCATTCCGGGACAGTATTGCGCAATCGACGATGGTTTGCTCATGGCGGCCGTGTTCTGAGCATCGTAGTTTCCGGAAATAATCTAGAGCAAGCTCAACAAAAAGGTAAAAAAATTATCGCTCAAGTAGCTTGGATGGGTATGCAGTATCGCCCTGATATTGGAGAAAGGGCATTGAGGCATCACCGACTAGGAAAAAACTTGTATGACTCTTGGAATTCTTAGGGGAGCTGTCCTGATAAACCCAAGAAGTAAATCTATAGTTCTCATAATTTTGTTTCTGTCTCTATTCATGCTTACGGGCTGGTGGCATGTATTTATTCAGTCCAAGTTTCCTACTTCACTTAAAATAGATCACATATCTCATTCAGCCAAGATTCTTATTGATGAGCGCGGAATAGCCACAATTCAAGCAGAAAACTTATCCGATGCTTTTAAGATCCAAGGTTATCTAATGGCTTCGGAAAGGCTCTTTCAAATGGAGATCGCCAGGAGAGCAGGCAAGGGTACTTTGGCTGAAATACTTGGTTCCGCAGCAATCCCCAATGATCGTTGGCACCGTCTTTTAGGATTTTCCCAAATTGCAGAAAAGGCTTGGGAGTTTCTTGATTCGGAACAACAAGCTGCTCTTAATGATTTTTCCTTAGGAGTGAATAGCTTTATCAATATGCACAAAGGATCACCTTGGTGGAAAAAGGGTTTGGGTATTGAATTTGAAGTTCTTCAGACAGTACCCGAGTTTTGGACCCCGAAGGATTCTCTGATCTGCTTGTTGCTTATGTCAGAATCTCAAGCAAATTCGTGGAAAGATGATCTCAGAAATGAGTCACTACAAATTCTCACAGAGGACGAAAGAAAATTTATTACTCCTGTGAACACATCCGAAGATCAATTGCTTATTCCTGACAAACAGACTAGTCTCAATGATCCTAGTATGCTGTTCAAAAAAAGTTCTTCTACGATCTCCCGAATTTCAGGCGATCTGATAAGTATTTCCAAAGGAGGAGATTTCTCAGAGATTGATCCACCACTTTATGGTTCAAATTCTTGGGTTATATCACCCCAAAAAAGTAAAAATGGGCACGTCTTGCTGGCCAACGATCCTCATATGGATATTCAGAGCCCAGGATATTGGTTTCCAATCCGGTTTGAAATTAGGGGAACCCAGATCTTTCTCATCCAAGGAGTTGCCTTGCCCTTTGTCCCTGGAATTCTTCTAGGCCAGAATCAGTACTTAGCCTGGGGATTTACAAATTTATCAGCCGATGAGCAAGACCTTTTTCGCGAGACAAAAGTTAAAGAACGTATCGAAGAAATTAAAATTAGGAACCTTCCTTCAGAGGTAATTAGAATTTATCATGGCGAACATGGTCCGCAGATACGTCCAGGATATTCACTGGCTTGGTCTGCCCTTGATCCAAAGTTAATAAGCCTACCAATGGTCAAAATAATGACATCAAAAAATTGGAAAGAATTCAATAAAGCCTTTGATAAATATCGTGGACCTGCTATGAATGTAACTTATGGGGATATATCTGGCAACATTGGTTGGCGAACAGCCGGACTAATCCCTGTTCGTCCAGAGGGATTTAATGGTACCCGCCCAATACCTGGCCATTTAAGTTGGAGAGGATATCTAAAGCAAAATCTAATGCCTAGAATTTATAATCCATCAAGAGGATGGATTACCACAGCAAATCAGAGGGTTGTAGGAAATTCTAGCCCAATCTATCTCTCTTCACGTTGGGCAAGTCCAGCAAGAGCTCAGCGGATTAATCAATTAATTCATCTGCGCGAAAAACTAGCATTAAGCGACATGAACGAAATTCAGTTAGATACCGTCTCTATACCTCATCGCGACCTCATGAAGCTCATGAGTCCCTTTATGTCACATCAACTAAGAGAGTCATTCTCCTATTGGGATGGGACTTCTTCTGAAGATAGTCTTTTATTTACTCAAGCCGAAATTATTCGGATGAACTATCGGGATGCACTTTACAACAAAGTCCTTAATGGAACAGGTCTTACTGCATCGACCTTTAGTTTTACGAACAACGACGCAACATTAATTGAGTCCCTTCTAGCTTCTCAGGAGGAGTGGTCTCACGTTGGGCTTGGTGACAAGAGAGCCTTTATTATGGAGGTGTTAAAAGTATCTGATCGACAAATGAGAGAAAACTCCCTTAAAAAATGGGGAGACTATAACCGATCGAGACCCCAACACGCCCTATCTCAAGGTGGTCTCCTTCTTAAAAATCTATTTGGCATCAGGACTGAACCTCAAAGTGGAAATTATCGTTCGGTACGAAGTAGTCAACCTCAATATGGTCAAAGTATGAGATTTATAGCCGACATAAACGACCCTAATTCTTCCACCATTATTCTTCCTTTGGGGATCAGTGGCCATGTCCTAAGCCCATTTCGTACCAATATGCGTCAAGATTGGATTAAAGGAGATAGAGAACTCCAAAAGACTAAATTCTTCTTACCGCCTAAAAAAATTATCGAGATACATTAGTCTTCACTTGAACTTAGATAGGTATGAGATCCACGATGTTTGATGATGAGTGAATGAAGATCTTCAGAAGCATCTACTTTTGTTTTAATCTTACGCCCATTAATAGAGACCCTCCCCATACTTTCAGGATTAAAATGGACACTACGAAGCATATCATCAATAGTTTCGGCGGGTATTACTTTGTCGATCCGAAAATTATTTTCGTCTTCGGCTATTAAAAATGCCTCACTCGGAGCTCCAAAGAGGTTATGTCTCATTCCTAAAATATCTTGGTATGCACCAGTTAAAAAAATGCCAATAAAATAGGGCTCCCCAGTTGGCTCATGAAGGGCGATCTCATCCCGAACATCCTTGAGATCGACAAACTTTTCCACAGTTCCATCGCTATCGCATGTGATATCACAAAGTGTTGCACTGAGGCTCGGCTTTTCTTTGAGTCGATGAATTGGGGCAACAGGAAATAGTTGTTCAATAGCCCAATGGTCAGGCATGGTCTGAAAAATACTAAAGTTTGCAATGAACTTATCTGCTAGACTCTTGTTTAAATCTCTAAATTCTTCAGGAATATATTTGATTGACTTATGAGTTAAGATTTTGGATAGTTTTCTGAGAATTTCCCAAAACAATGTCTCGCCTTTAGACCGATCCTCTAAAGATAGATAACCGAGATTAAATAAGCTATTGATTTCATCTTTAGATGCAACTGCATCACTATACATTTCCGAATAATTCTTGGGTCCAATGTTATCCCGAATATAAGATAAATCCTTGATGATCTGGATTTCTTTTCCAGATATTTCGACACTATATTTAGAATGTGTTGTATCTATTAGGCCAATGACGTCTACAATAACGACCTCGTGATAAGCGGTCAATGCCCGACCACTCTCAGTTAGCAAGTTGGGAACGGGTACGTCTTCCATTTTGCAAATATCCTTGGCGTTATAAACGACATCAGAAGCATACTGCTCAACTGTATAATTCATACTCGATGTGAAGGTAGTCTTAGATCCGTCATAGTCTACTGCTAGTCCACCTCCGACATTCATATACTCAATAGGTACATCCATCTTGCGTAGCTTGGCATAAATTCTAGTAGCTTCCTTAACTGCAATTTTTACCTTACGAATATCGGTAATTTGGGAACCAATATGAAAATGAAGTTCTATAATGCTGTCAAGCATTCTTTTTTTTCTCAAAATCTCAACGGCTTCAAGTAT
>CAWULW010000043.1:0-5897 GCA_963923615.1 uncultured Holophagaceae bacterium | reverse complement strand
AGGGTGTTTCGGAAAATTTCAATGCTCATTTCCTCTTTGTTTTAACTTTTATAGTCAACTCTTTTCCACCGTATTCATTATCGTTTACATTCGCAATATGGCATGACGGTAATGTAGCATTGCGCACTTGTAGGGGGTCCCCTTTTTCATTGAGGATGATCCATCGGGCTAGAAGGCCCCGATAATACTTAGACCAATGACTTATTTTTTTACCTGATTCATCAAGGATCAATACCGTATGGCGTTCTCTCCCCCATGAGTCGATAATAGATGTTTGCTCCTCGGGTATGAGAGACCAAACATTGCCCTTAGGCAGCACATTGAGTTCAGATAAAAACTGTTTTTGGAGGTGGGCTTTTAGCCCATCAAGACTATTCATCTTTAATTTGTAAAATGGCAAAAGATGGTCTCCACGAACGAGCCCTCGAAGATTTGATAATATAAAAATTTGCCTCCACTTTCTCAAGGGAATTGAGGAAGCATCCAGAGCCTCGAAGGCTACCCCTTGGTAACGCTCCAGCGCAGGGAGCAATGGTATTGGTTTATGGAGATTTAGAGAATTAGCGAGAACTCTATCGAAAAGGTCACCTTTGGCGCTTAATACTTTTTGTAACTCTGAGTATGAAGTTGATCGTATTTTAGATTGGAGGGCTTTACGAACCCACGCCTGGGCCTTGGTTTCTAATAGGGGACCTGCTCTACCACCCTCCTTTTTATCTTCCGAGGGCGCTAGAAGGATTAAGGGTTGCGGCATCTTTTAGGATTGGTGGTTGATGGTTGAAATAATTTCTAGAGAGAAGTCATCAATAGTATTTTGCCAAGATTTTAATTCACCTTGGAAATGGTTATACGCCATTAGGGCAGGTATAGCAGCTACCAGACCTAGAGCCGTAGCAATGAGTGACTCACTGATACCAGGTGCTACGCTAGCTAAGTTGGCATTACCCGACATACCAATTCCACGGAAAGCCACAATGATACCCCAAACGGTTCCAAGCAAACCAATAAAGGGAGACACTGCGGCTACAGTAGCGAGAGTACCCATCTGCGATTCGAGTAGGCCCATCTGAACAACTCCTACGCGTTGGAGTGTTTTATCGATAGTCAGAATTCGTTCTGAAGGATTCTTTGCTTGTGTGATTGTAGAAGCCATTTCTTGCTGAGTGGCACGATATAAAGCTAATAGAGGCGAGTCTTCAAATTCAGAGGATCTTCGATCAATTTCTTTGGATCCACTTCCTCCATCATAGACTTTCCTGAACTCTAAGCTTGATTTTCTCATTGAAGAAAAGGCCTTAACTTTTCTAAAAATAATCGACCAACTCCAAACAGAAAAAACAAAAAGAATCAGTAGGATAAATTGGGCAAAAATACTCGCATCAAGAAGAACTTGAAACAAATTTATCTCTACTTTGATCACACCTAGAAGGGTCATGCAACACTCCCGTATTTGCTCATCATATCAAAAGCAGTCCACATTTCGAGATACACTATTGAAAAGGGGCTCTCTTGAGAATTGCAGTCGTTGGCACAGGGTATGTTGGGCTTGTAACTGCGGTCTGTTTTGCTCACATTGGAGTGGAAGTAGCAGCCGTTGATAAGGATATGACCAAGATCGATGCTTTAAGATTAGGAAGGTGCCCAATATATGAACCAGGCCTAGAGGAACTCCTAGTTTCAACCCTTCAAACAGGTCGATTATCTTTTCACAATGAGATAGGTGAGGCGCTCGAGGGCGCACGTGTTGTTTTTATCTGTGTTGGCACGCCCCAAACTCTAGACGGCCAAGCTGACATGAATTACGTCTACCAAGTTGCCTCAGAGATATCTCAATACCTTGCCGAAAACCCAAGAATAAACAATGGTCTTATCGTCGCTACTAAGAGCACAGTCCCAGTAGGAACTTCGTCAAAGATTCATAAAATTATTGAGGACTACTTAGTCTCCAAAGATGTTGTTTCCTTATTTGAGGTTGTAAGCAATCCCGAGTTCCTTAAGGAGGGTGATGCAATATCTGATTTTATGAACCCTGATCGTATCGTAGTCGGCTGCCAAAGCGAGGAAGCAGAAGGCGTTATGAGTAATCTCTATGGTCCTTTATTAGAAAATAACAACGCAGCATGGCTCTCCATGAGACCCGAGAGTTCCGAACTCGCCAAGTATGCTTCGAATGCGATGTTAGCCACTCGTATCAGTTTTATGAACGAAATAGCCAATCTTTCTGAAAAAGTCGGGGCTAACATTGATGATGTCAAACGAGCTGTCGGGGCTGATAAACGTATTGGTAAATCATTTTTAAATCCAGGCCCAGGCTTCGGAGGAAGTTGTTTCCCAAAAGATGTGTCCGCACTTCTATGCTTAGGGGAACATTCAGGGGAGGATCTCAGGGTTCTACGGGCAACAATCGAAACAAATCAATATCAAAAGAAGGTTTTACTCAGAAAGATATCTAGGCTATTTTCAATTGATCCACTTGATACTTCAAGACCTCTCTTTGGTCGCCGTATTACGATTTGGGGGCTTGCTTTTAAGGCAAATACAGATGATGTTCGAGAAAGCGTCTCTTTAGATCTTGTCAGAGATTTGGCTAAATTAGGAGCGGAAGTAATAGTTCATGACTATATCGCAATTGATAACTTTAAAAGGGCTCTATCACAAGAGATGTTACCGATCATGTATGAGGCAGATCCCATTGAGGCAACAAGAAATTCAGATCTACTAGTGATTGCTACGGAATGGAGTAAGTACAAAAGTATAGACCTTGAAGAAGTGGCTCACCGGATGAAGTCGAAACAAATCATTGATGCTAGAAATTTATTTTCCCCTGACACATTGACTGAGTCTGGTTGGTTGTATGATTCAATCGGACGCCCCCAAAAAAGAAAGTAGCTTATGAAAATTGCTCTTTTAGAAATAGCTCATGCACGATCAGGGGACAAGGGAAACGCATCTAATATTGGATTAATTGCTTATACTAATGCGGGATATGAGATTCTTAAACGTTACGTTACCGAAGAAGCAGTAAAGCGACATTTCTCATCGATTTGCTTTGGCAAGGTTGATAGATTTGAGGTTCCCAACCTAAAAGCCCTCAACTTCATCCTTCATAATTCACTAGGCGGGGGAGGGAGTGAGAGCGTCAAGACTGATGCCCAAGGGAAAACCCACGCTCAGGGCTTGATACAGATGGAAATAGACCTCCCTGAAGATATCTCCCTAAGTGACTTACTACCCGAGAGCCGAGTAGGCTAAACTGAAATATCAGCGAGGTATCCATGGGAAATTTGGGCTTAACAGAAATGTTATTGATTGGAGTCGTTCTTCTTCTATTCTTTGGGCCTTCCCGTCTGCCCGAACTTGGAAAAAGCATTGGTAAGGGTATTCAGGAATTCAAGAAAGCCAGCAAAGAGATCACCGATTCCGTTAAAGATGATGTTTCTGACACCAAGAAGTAATGACAGAGTCTTGTTTGTAAATACCATTCTTAGTTGAGTGCTTTAAACAAAATGGCTTCACCTGAAACTCCCGCCGACAAAATGAGTTTCTGGGAACACCTCCAGGAACTAAGAATACGGTTCATTCGAATTCTGATTGCCATAGTTGCATCATTTTCTATCACTTACGCTTTTCGATTCCAAATTTGGGAATTAGTCCAACGCCCCCTTCTCTTGGCTATTGCAAGGCAAACTGGACAGAATATTGACCAAATTAAACCTTGGGCCTTCACGAGTTTGACCGAGCCCTTTTTTAGTTTGATGAGACTCTCAATCTGGTCAGCCTGCCTGATAGCTGTTCCAATTGTGTTTTATCAGGTTTGGGCTTTTATCAGACCAGGGCTTTTGCCCCAAGAGCGAAACTACATGGTGCCATTTGTGGGCGTAACTAGCCTGTGTTTTATCGGCGGTATTTTCTTTGCATACATATATGCTTTTCAAATTTTAGGAGATGTACTTTTTCTCGAGGCCACAGGAGCAGGTCTAAGACCCAATCTTCATATTGATGAATATCTAGATCTCTTCATCGGAACATTGATAATGACAGGAGTAATTTTCGAACTACCTGTTCTTTTCTATTTTCTTTCCCGTTTTAAAGTCGTTACTGGGAAACAGATGCTCAAATATTGGAGGCATGCAACTTTCGCTATCGTAGTGATAAGCACAATAGCAACTCCTGGGGATGTTGTCGTTACTTCTATCTTTTTTAGTTTGATTCTTTTTGCTCTTTATATGATATCGGTCTTGGTAGTGTGGTTTGCTGAACCTAAAAGCAATAATCTAGGTGGAGAATGAGATGACAATCAAAACAGTTGGAATTGTTGGATCTGGGCAGATGGGAAGCGGGATTGCTCACGTTGCATCTCTAACCAATCATGAGGTTATTCTTCAAGATCTCAGTTCGGCAGCCCACGAAAGAAGCCTATCTTTTATTTCCAAAAATATGCAAAAAAGTGTTGAGAAGGGAAAGTTGACTGTAGAAGAAAAAAACCGAGCTTTAAAATCCATCCGATGTGAAGTGGAATTAGATAATTTAAGGAGTTGCGACATTATCATCGAGGCTGCAACAGAAAAATGGGATGTGAAAGAGGGTATTTTCAGGGATCTAGATCGTATCTGTAAGCCTGAGGCAATTCTTGCGTCTAATACTAGTTCAATCTCTATTAATCAGATCGCAGGGGCTACAAGAAGACCTGAACGAGTAATTGGTATGCATTTTATGAATCCTGTTCCAATTATGGTTTTGGTTGAAATCATACGAGGATCAAAAACATCTGATCATACTTTCAATAATGTAATAAATCTCTCAAAAACTTTTGGAAAAATCCCCCTAGGTTGTAATGACTCTCCGGGATTTGTAAGCAATCGTATTCTTTTACCGATGATTAACGAGGCCATATACACTCTTGCGGAAGGAGTTGCGTCTATCGAGAGTATCGATGGCATTATGAAACTTGGGATGAATCATCCGATGGGGCCACTCGCACTTGCAGATTTCATAGGACTAGACACTAGTCTTTACATCTTAAATGTCCTGCATGATGGCTTGAAACAAGATAAATATCGCCCCTGCCCCTTATTAGAAGCCTATGTTCAGGATGGATTTCTTGGGAAGAAGACCGGAAAGGGATTCTACGACTACTCAAATGGGGAACCCCGACCACACTACCTACTTGGAAGATCTTAATCTAGAAGCCGGTCAAGTTGTTGACTCAATTCAGAACTTCCTTGGCTATTTGCGATCGACTTACAGAGAGAGCACATAGCATAGTTCCAAATCTTGGGCTCGATCTGGTGACGCAAATGAATCAAAGAAGCTAAAGCAAGGCTGTGGTGGCTGTAATTGTAAATGGGATCTCCCCAGGCAATGGCTTGGGCCACTTCTGTCACGACATTCTCAGATAAGCTAGCTGTATTTAATAAAGTATTGGCAATAGTAAAAGCTTTTTGAGGTTCTACATCTAGGATGGCGTCCGATAGCTTTAGTTTTGATCGACTATTTTGAAGTTCAGTGGTCATCCATAAAGACTCCTCCTCGCTAGGAAAAAGATTCACCAAGGCAGCAGCTTGAGACCATATCACTAAATCTTCTTTTGCATCTTCGCTAAACCAGAGCGACTCGAGATAGGTGAAGAGCCACGAGGTTTTACCTTCTAAATCTCTTCGAGCATCAAGCAACTTATCACTACTTGACAAAAGCAGGATCTTAATCATTTCGGGAGGGGTTAGTCCCTTTAAAGTAGCCGAAGTCCACTCATTCAGCATCTGAACTAATCCGTATTCGTTGACTACTGTTCTAAGATAGGAATTGCTTGTGGTTGAAAGTACTGAAGCATCGGTTCCCGGCAGGGTCAAATCTCTGTCTCTTATACACATCTCCGAGCCCACGAGACGTAGAGGAAT
>CAWULW010000042.1:0-5927 GCA_963923615.1 uncultured Holophagaceae bacterium | reverse complement strand
CACCTAAGCCTTCGTCGGCAGCGTCAGATGTGTATAAGAGACAGCTCTAGCACCATCGATACAATAAGAATTAGGAAACTACCTTGATTGACCCTCAACTGATAAGAAATTTCTCCATTGTTGCACACATCGACCATGGTAAATCAACTTTGGCTGATCGCTTATTAGAAATCACTAAAACTGTTGCTACACGAGACATGCAAGCGCAAATTCTCGATGACATGGAACTAGAGCGTGAACGAGGAATCACAATCAAAGCGCACGCAGTCACATTAAAATACCAATATAAAGATGGAAAAATTTATACACTTAATCTAATTGATACACCGGGCCATGTCGATTTTACGTATGAAGTTTCTCGCAGCCTTGCTGCATGCGAAGGGGCTATTCTAGTTGTTGATGCAACCCAAGGTGTCGAAGCTCAGACGCTTGCAAATACTTATCTCGCGTTAGACAACGGCCTAGAAATTTTTCCTGTTCTTAATAAAATTGATTTACCTTCGGCTGATTCTGTACATGTGTTAGAGCAGATAGATTCAGTTATTGGCTTAGTAGACACCATACATGCTGTTGAAGTGAGTGCTAAAACAGGCCTCAACTGTGAAAAAGTTTTAGATAATATTGTTGAATACATTCCTTCACCCAAGGGTGATCCATCTGCTCCACTTCAGGCCCTTGTATTTGATTCCTACTATGACCCTTATCGAGGTATTGTAAGTCTTATTCGGGTCTTCGAGGGAACCCTAACTCCCGGAGATAAAATTCGTTTCATGAGTAACGGTTCTGATCATGATGTTCAGGAAATCGGCGTTTATGATCCCAAAATGACAAGAGTAGACTGCCTTTCAGTAGGAGAAGTGGGCTATCTGATGGCAGGGATCAAAGAACTTAAAGATGTCAAAGTGGGAGATACGATCACCCATACCCGTAAAAGTGCTGAATTTATGTTGAAGGGCTTTAAGGATATCCAGCCCGTTGTTTTTGCAGGAATTTTCCCAACCTCAAGCGATGATTTCGAAAACTTGAGGGATGCCATGGCCAAACTCCGTCTCAATGATAGTAGTTTCACTTTTGAGCCTGAAACAAGTACCGCCCTTGGATTCGGATTTCGATGCGGCTTTCTCGGATTACTACATATGGAAATTGTCCAAGAGCGCTTGGAGAGAGAATTTAATCTTGATTTGATTACAACGGCTCCTTCTGTGCGCTATGAGGTATATTTAAACGACGGAAGTAAACAAATTGTAGATAACCCGTCCAAACTACCAAGTATGCAATACATACATCATATTGAAGAACCGATGATCGAAGCTACCATCATCACTAAAACTGAATTTGTAGGTGGACTTCTCAAATTATGTGAAGAACGACGGGGCTTTCAAGAAAAATTGGAATATGTCAGCATGGATCGAGTTATGTTGGTTTACCTTCTACCATTGAACGAAGTGGTTCTTGATTTTTATGACAAACTCAAATCAATTTCCAAAGGGTACGCCAGTTTTGATTACCATTTGAAGCATTATCAAGAATCTGATTTAGTCAAAATGGATATTTTAGTCAACTCTGAGCCAATTGATGCTCTCTCTGTTTTAGTCCACCGATCTAAGAGTGTCACTCTAGGACATGCTTTGACTGCCAAAATGAAAGAAGTCATTCCATCACAAATGTTTGACGTTGCAATACAAGCTGCGATTGGCGGAAAAATTGTTGCTCGAACCAATGTGCGGGCCCGGAGAAAGGATGTTTTAGCTAAATGTTATGGTGGCGACATCACACGAAAGAAAAAGCTGCTTCAGAAACAGAAAGAGGGGAAGAAACGCATGAAATCTATTGGGTCAGTTGAAATTCCCCAAGAAGCCTTCTTGGCAATTCTTAAAGTTGATTCATAATGGGTCAACCAGTTGGTGTATCTCTCTCAGAGACGGAGACTCTACCACCTTCCCGAGTATCTTGGCTGTCATCAGGCCAAAAGAATCTTGTTCTCATCATCCTATTAGTATTACTTTATTTAAGACTGCGCCGACGTATGAAGTCCAAAGCTCGACGCTGTTCTCTCTGCGGTAAAGCCCATCTTCCTGATGCCCTGATTTGTCTTAATTGCAGTACAAAACTCTAAAAAATAAGCTATGGTTGGCAGAAGGCTAGAAGAGAGATAAACTAGTAGTTCTGTTGGGACTCTAGGGGTTGACTAACAAATTAGATCTGAAGGGGGGGATTACATTGCCGCTAATCAAAATCAAAGAAGACGAGACTTTTGAGAATGCATTAAGACGCTTTAAAAGAAAGTGTGAAAAGTCAGGTATTCTGAGCGAACTAAAAAAGCGACAGCATTTCGAAAAACCTTCTACCAAAAGAAAACGCAAAATGCTTGCTGCTCGCAAGAAATCACTAAAACGCCTGGCTCAGGAACGCCGTATCATGGGCTAGATCTCCATTTAGTTCAAAAAAAGCTCACATGGGTGGGCTTTTTTTATGACCGTTTAGATGTTTTGGACCGAGCTGAAGAAGTCTTGAATTTATCCGCTACCTTAGTGACCCAGATGCTAAAATCATTTGGTGTCATAAATCCAAGATGACGCTCGCCGATTTGTTTACCGTTTTCATCTAGGAAAAACATCGTCGGATAAGCCTCAATACTATATGCTTTCTCAGCCCAAACATTTTCCGTTTCACTATTATCATCTGCTCGCGTCTGAAGACTCAGTGGGATTACATGGGAGAGGGCGGCTTGAGCTTGGGATGTCGGAAAGACTTCTTTTTGAAGGCGCTTACATGGCCCACACCAAGCGGCCCAGACATCGACAAAAACAATCTTTTTTTCTGCTTTAGCTCGTGACAAAGCTTTTTCAAGACTTGTTTCCCATTTGAGATCTTGCCCGTATGCAATACTGATAGATGCGGCGAGAAGAAATACCAAAGTTTTCTTCATGAGATCTCCTAGTAATATTCTTATATTAACATAATATTCACTCAATCTTCGATGAATGGTGCTCATGTCTTCTCGAACTTCCCTCGATGTTCGTTATGTGGAAACTGATGCGATGGGAATTGTCCATCATTCAAATTTTCTCCATTGGATGGAAGTAGCTCGAACAGATTTCATGAGAGATGGAGGCAAGTCATATCGAGACTTCGAATCTAAGGGTCTCAGATTAGTAGTTATTGGGGTAGAGGTTGTATATAGGGGATCGGCTCGTTACGGCGATCAGGTTCAGATCGAAACAAAACTAGTGAAGGTTCATCCCCGAGGGGTTACGTTTCACTATCAGATCTTTGTTGCCAAACAGCTAATTGCGACAGGCCATACAGAGCATTTGGTCACTAATACCTATGGCAAAACTGTGTCCATGCCTACCGAATGGCTAGACTACTTAAAACAAATTCACATGTTGCACAGGGGCAATTAGCCCCTACCATTAATCATGGCCTTTACTGAAACAGTATCTCTCTTCAATACGCTCTCGCGAAGAGTAGAGCCGATTAAAACCCATGAAGTGGGAAAAGTAAGGATGTATTCCTGTGGACCAACGGTTTATAACATTGCGCATATCGGAAATTTAAGGACTTTTTTGTTCCAAGATCTCCTCAAAAGAGTCTTAGCGGCCTCGGGTTTTTCAATAATACATTGCATGAATATTACGGATGTGGAAGATAAAATAATTCGTGATTCTCAGGTAGGTATAGAACCTGAAATGAGCAATAACGAACGTCTTATCAAAATGCGAGAATTTACCGATCATTATACTGAAATCTTTTTCCAGGATCTTAAGTCTCTAAGGATTCTTCCGGCTACTGTTTATCCCAAGGCGACCGAACACATTTCCGAAATGATCATATTGATAGATCAATTGATTCAAAAAGGTCTTGCCTATGCTCGAGAGGGTTCCGTTTACTTTCGTGTCAGAGATTTTAAGGACTATGGCCGATTATCTCGAATTTCCCTAGGGTCTAATACGTCGGAAACCAATGATCAAGATGAATATGACCGAGAGCATGCGAGGGATTTTGTTCTTTGGAAATCTGCAAAGTATGCTGAACCTTTTTGGGAATCTCCATGGGGACCGGGTCGCCCAGGTTGGCATATTGAATGCTCCGCTATGGGGCTCAAGGTGCTTGGAGAGCATATCGATATTCATTCAGGTGGGGTGGATCTTGTTTTTCCGCATCATGAAAATGAAATTGCTCAAAGTGAAGGTTGTCTCGGTCACCGTTGGGTGACACATTGGACCCATGGCGAGTTTCTTTTAGTTGATAATGAAAAGATGTCAAAGTCCTTGGGTAATTTTTATTCATTAAAAGATCTAGTTGATCGAGGTATTGACCCGATTCATTTTAGATTCATGATTCAGAGCAATCATTATCGTAAACTTTTTAATTTTTCCATTGAGGGCCTCAAAGCTACGAAAGCCTCCATCGAGCGAATCAGGAACTTTAGGCGTCGCATGGATGAAGTTGTCCCCGAAAGTATTGCTTCCTGGGAGGGTCCCTTGGGGCCTCTCGATCGCCTAGTTCGAGCACAAAGCGAATTTTGGGCGGCTCTTCGAGAAGATCTAAATACTCCTGAGGCTTTAGCTGCACTTTATACCATGATTTCGGATCTTAATACCTTAGATGATAGAGTACCTTTCAGCAATCACGAAAGACAAAGAATTCTTGCATTTCTGGATGAGGCTAATATGATTTTTGAAGCTTGGCCAAGCTCTTCATGCGAATCTGACCAAGAGATTGATGCATTGATTCAAGAGCGAATTCAAGCAAAGAAAAACAAAGATTGGAAGCGCGCAGACGAAATTCGCGATCAAATACAATCTTTAGGAATTTCCCTAGAAGATACTCGCGATGGTCAGTCCAAATGGTATAGACGCTAGAGGGAGAGACTATCTAAAACTTGTTTCGGTTTTAGATTCTCTAGACAGGTCACTCGTTGACATCCACGATCACGACAAGGTGAGCAATCTAACTGGTTGCTCAAGATTTTTCCAGTACCCTCGGGGATTCCCGCAATGATTGGATCAGAGGGCCCATATAGACCGCTGACGGGTATCCCAAGGATTACGGCTAGATGGAGAATGCTAGTATCACCTGATATTACATGATCATATTTCATTACTTGTTCAGCCATATCCCAAAAAGGTAGTTGGGGAAGGGCTGAGATTCCGGATACTTGGGGAAGCCAAGAGCGTAGTCGAATTTCATTGGGACCTAAGCACCAAGCCAAATCCTTTTTTTTCTTCAACTGCTCGGCTAACAGTAACCAATGATTCAAAGGCCATCTTTTATGTGCACCTCTGGGTGAAGCCCCGGGGACTAGCAAGATTTTATGAGGTGAGGATGGAACTTCAGATACATCTGAGGCGAAAATAACCTTTCGCAATGATCTAAAATGACCTAAATTATAAACACCCTGAGTGTGACCAAACGCCTCCGCTAAACCAAGAGCTTGGTTGTACCGAGACTGTTTTTTAGGAACCAGAATTTGACTTTGAAACCAATGCGCACCCTCTTTGTGAATTCCATCCCCCCATCGAGCCGGAATTCTACCTAGATACGGGATCAGTGATGACTTAAATACCCCATGAAAATCCAAGGATACATCACAATGTTTGATTTGCTCGGCAACCCTTCTAAACTCATATATCGCTTTTAGTGGGTTAGTGATTTTATTTCTTTCAAGAACAACTGGGTGAATCCATTTGAAGGGTTTCATCAAGAACTCATGGCGATCCTCTATGACGGCACAGAATTCTATTTGTGGGAGGCCTTCGTGAAGATTTTGCCAAGCAGGGAGGCACCTTAAGATATCACCGATGGCCGAAAGTCTAATCAGGGCAACGCGCATATCTTTATAGTGTATCGAGAGCAAACAAGGTTAGTCTAAATACTGTCTCTTATACACATCTCCGAGCCCACGAGACGTAGAGGAATCT
>CAWULW010000041.1:0-5934 GCA_963923615.1 uncultured Holophagaceae bacterium | reverse complement strand
TCAATGGAAGTCTCAAACATCTGACGTAAGGTTCAACCGTATTCCGAAGATCATCATCAGTTCTGGTGTGGCCAATAATTTAGATCAAAGTATGGTTTTGCGTAAAGGTATATACCGTTTTAATGCTGTTCTATACCAGGGTCAAAACGGGTATGTGAATTTCACAGGAGAATCACAATTCACCTTAGATCAGAAAATTAAATCGGATGCAATCACCTTAAAACTAGTTGGAGAATTATCTTCAAATAATTATTTGACGACTCGGATATTCATCGAATCGCCAAGCATTGAAGGCATTGGCGATGGACAAATACACCTCGAAACGGGTGAAACTCGCTATTCACTTTATACCAATACAAATTTACTTCGCTTGATGAACCATACTCCTACTTACCTGAAGAGTTCCAACATCAAGGCCATCAAAACAGTAGTCAAAGTAAATCGGACATCTAAGGAATCTGATTGGAAATTTTTTATTGATTCAGAACTACGATTAGGATCAATTTATACTCCTATCCAAGCACAGCTAAATGCGCATATTCCAAATAATCTAACTTCAAAACATCTGAAATTAGACTATGCACAGATTAAAACGGGTCAAGGTGTGATCAGATTATCAAAAGTATCAGAGGGGATATTTGCTGCACAGATCAAACAATATCCTCTCGATCTTTTTAAAAATAATGTCTTCATTAAAGAATTCGATGATGTCAGGTTGAATGCAACTGGTGAAGTTAAAGTCGATAGTCTTGCTGTACTTAATGAGTTTTCTGTCGAAAATTTAAAGGGTGATTTTGTTAGTAATACTAAAAATATCGGTCGATTCGATATTGGGTATAAAAATAGCACCTTCTTCATTAATAACCTATCGTTTAAGAATAATAATTTTTCTCTGAATATCCAAAGGGATCTCCTATCACCGTCACTTAATACAAATTTCATCTTAAAGTCAAATCTTAAACCCTTGAGAACAACGCTTTCATGGGTTAATAAACCGGGAGCTAGGCTGACAGGTGATATGACCGCAAAGGGTACCCTTGTCTTCGATAGCAAATGGAGTGTTGTAAATACTGATTTCGTAATACACGATCTTAATATCGACTCTCTTTTTATAAAATCTATATCGGGTAAATTATCAATCACACCTCAATGGTTTAATATAGAAACGATTGAATCTCAAGAGGGAACTAGGCTATCGGGCGCCCTTGCATATCCACTTGGAGATTCGAAAGATAAGATCAAAGGTTACTTATCCATCATTGAGAGCGATTTTCGTCAGATTCTAAAACTATGGGGTTTGAACTCAATAATTGATTCGAGCCTAACTGGACGTCTTGAAATTTCTGGTATTCCATCACAGATCCATATTTCTTCATCATTGAATATGGATAGCCCTAGATGGTTTGACTATCTACTTCCACCTCTTTCCTTCAGACTCACGTATGACCAAAATCGTCAAAAACTAGGTATATCCGATTTTCGAACAACTACTTTAAATAGACGCTCATCATCACCTACGGACTCCACAGGGCTCAAAGGAGAGGCGCTTTTTAACCTAAAGGAGGGGCCGTCTTACATAAAGATTAACGGGGACTTAAAATCTACCCTACTCACCGGCGTTGAGTTTGCAACTGGTTTTATTGATGTTGATCTGCATGGAGATTTAAATCGCGCATTTGGTTATGGTTCATATCCCATGGGTTTAATTAAGATCACTCCGTATTCTGATTCCAAAAAGAAACTTGGATTTCTTTATCAATTCGACGGCAATAGCCTACTTCTTAATCTTGATGATATGGGATTAGGTCGTCGCTTACTTGAAGTTAAAGGGTCTGGAAGTAGATTGTTAAGCCAGGGTACATTCTCATTCAAACAAATTGATAACAGGTACTTCAGTTATTTTTTGAATGATAGTTATTTTGAACGTCTATTTGGATCAGCAACTCTAGAGATGGAAGGGAGTTTTACCTCGAAGCCTTCTACCTTTGATTATTCAATTAATATTTCTGAATTATCCGGTATTCTCGATCATTACTCACTAGACAAGAAGCAAGAATCTAACCTAAGAGGTAATCAAGAATACATTAACGTCAATCTTTCATTTGCTAACTCTAATAAAAATGCAGATGGGGGCCATTCGTTTTTTTCACTTAGTGGTTTGGTACCACTAAATTCATCCACGAAGTACAACTTACGTGTTTCAGGTCAAAGTACAATCGAGGATCTAACCAACATTCTTACGACTCTAAACTCTACTAATGAACCTTTGGTCAATCAAGATTATGAACTAGGAGGTAAGAGTTTATATCAAATTAAAGTTACTGGCGATATGGATAACCCAAAGTTAGAAGGCGTTGTTGAAGTACAAAGCGGATACCTTGCTTTTGAAAAAAATAGATTTCTTGATCGGTTTAATGGAAAAATCAACTTGCTTGATCAACACATTTATATTGATCCTACTCATCCTATGGAGGGAGACCTTTTTGACTCTTCTGTAACCATAAGCGGAAGGGCTGATTGGACCCTCAAGGAGATTGAAAAGCTATCAATATTAGCCCAGGCCAAGAACCTAAATCTTCAGAATTTACCCGGGTGGGAGGGTCTGCGAGTTCGCGCTGACGCCTCCCTTGACTTACAATCATCACCTTCGGGTAAGTTATTATCTGGGGATTTGAAGATTCACGAACTTTTTTATGAAGATAAACAGCAATTATTCGAAGATTTATCTTTTGGAGCAAGAAGAAAAAGTGATCTGCTTGCAAAAGAAGACTCTTTATTGAATAGTATCAGGTTAGAAATCGATATCAATTCATCTGCTACCTGGAACTATAGCTCTGAGTTCATCAAAACAGAGTTGAAGTCACGTGGAAGATCCAAAATATCAGGAACACTCCTTAAGCCCTTATTTCAAGGACAACTGATGCTCATCCCTGGAGGAAGATTCTCTAATGTTTTCCCCGCTGGAGACCTCATCTTAGAGCGGGGTACGATCCAGATACTCGATGATTTTAATGACCCCCAACTAGACATCCAGGGGTCCCTTCTCTTACCAGGCTATAGACTTAATCTTGGGCTGGTCGGAAAGTTGTCAGATCTTAAAATTCAGACTTCATCAACACCTGCTTTAAAAAGAGATGAAATTTTTACCCTATTAATGGACCCTGACTATGCTTCCCGACTTTATTCCTCGACTCTATCGTATACAGGAGGGACTGGCTATCAATCCATATCCAATCAAGCTTATGCAAGCGGGGGGAGTAGCCTATTTACCTCCCTGATCTTATCTAATCTCCAGGCACGCTTAAGAAAGTCTCTAGGACTTGATAGGGTTTTAATAAATATAAAAACAGGGAGCACGGGAAGACTTGAGAGCAGTTATCAAGTCGGATTCAATTTGTGGGATACCCCCTACCCCCTTGTTTTGAGCCAAAATCAAATTGGTGATCTAAAAATAAATTCGGCAAAAATTCTATGGAACTTTCCGAATGGAATAATGAATTTGGGGCTAAGTCAAACCACAGGATCTGGTATTTATCCTTCGGGAGAAGTTCGATTCAATTGGAGTTCGAAGAAATGATCCAAATTTCTTTTTATGCGCGATATCAAGAACTCATGGGTAAGAAAACCTTTCAGCTTGATTTTAGTGGAACACTTACGGATCTTCTTAAACGAGGGGAGTTTACCCGAATACCACCTGACGCAATAATCACAATAGATCGTAAAGTTGCATCGGGCTCGGAATATATAGATCCGAATTCGGAAGTTGCCTTCTTACCCCCAGTGAGTGGTGGATGAATTTAACTTATGGTGCCGTCTGTCATCTTCAGGAGGTCATCTAATCCACGATCGCTCTTATTGACGACGGTACCAGTCGGTGTGACAGGGTCAACTTTGGTTTCTGCACGAGGGACTTTGGGAGACAAAGAGTATGTTGAGGGAGGAAGAAGAGCCTCAAGGGGTGCAAGATTAGGCAACTTGGATAGCGTAACCAAAGTAATTTCTACAATCACCCTTGGCATTGAACTCTCTTTAAGATCTCGCTCTCTTAAGACAAGTAACTGAAGGATCCTGGCCCATTTAAGAACGACTTGAGGGGAAGCATTGAGTTTGATTTCTTGGTGTAATGATATTTGAAAATTTATCACTAACTCTTTCCAAAAAGCGATCCAGTCTATACCGATCTGAGATAGGGAGTCTAACAAACCAATAAGTCTGGCAGTATCTGATTGGGCAATAGCGTCAGAGATTTCTAAAAGTACTGATTTAGGAACGACACCTAGTTGAAATCTGACGGCCTCTTCAGAAATTTTAGTATCAGCGGTTGATGCGATTATCCGATCAAGCGTAGTCAGTGCATCTCTCATAGATCCATCAGCTGTCTCGGCAATCAAACGAGAAGAGTCTGTAGTTAACTCAAAAGACTCCTGCGATGAAATCAGACGAAGTCTTTCATCAATTAAAGATACGGGGATTAGTCTAAAGGGAAATATTTGAACTCTGCTTTTAATCGTGTCTGGGATGCGATCAATTTCTGTCGTCGCAAGTATAAATATTGAATGGCTAGGAGGCTCTTCAAGCATTTTAAGAAGGGCATCAAAAGCTTGCTTTGACAGCATATGAACTTCATCGATGATATAAATACGATATCGGCTGAAGGCAGGAAGAGTTTGAACCTGCTCTCTAAGATTGCGAGCATCTTCAACTGATGAACGACTAGCGGCATCAATTTCAACTATGTCTAGGTGGCCATCTGGAGAGACAGAAGCTTGACACGAAGGGCACTTTTCACAAGGATAGGGCGTAGGACCGACCTCGCAATTTAGTGCTTTAGCCAAAATTCTAGCTGTACTTGTCTTGCCGGTACCCCTCAATCCAGCAAACAGATAAGACTGATGTAAAAATCCCCTATCTTTCGCCTTTACTAAAATATTTTTAAGAGCTCGTACACTCATTTCCTGACCGATAAGGTCATCGAGGAGTCTTGGACGGTACTTAAGAGCCAATGTAGACATAGTAATATTTTCTCACACATTAGAAACTTAAGTCTCTAAGCGAATCGTCCTCATCCAATAATCAATACCGTCTACAATATCATTTACACCTGGGCCAAATCTAGCCCCGCCAATCCAATCGAGACCACTAGGTAGATCCTCCAATGCAGCAAGAATCTCTGCATATTGTCCCATCTTTATTTTAGGAATTGCATGTGTAGCTTTTTCCATGTGACATGTGTCACATGGCCTTAAATTGGGTAGCCATTTGATTAATTCTGCGTAAATATCGTTCCAATGTGGATACGGCCCCTCCCTTGCCTTTACAAACGTTCTTAATTTAAGATTTTGAGTACTATCTCTATTTTCTAAAGATGAAGATACAAATGATCCCAAAAGAAGATCTGATTCGTTAGGGTGGAGCAAGAATCCAAGACTATTTTCTAAAGTTTCATTGTAGGGATGGGTTGAATGGTAAAGATACAAAGAAGTGTATTCAATATCCCCCAAAATCATAGATAACCTAGGGGATATTGATGTGAGTAGAGAGGACGCCTGTGCAGCAGAGGTTGCTATATAAACAGAATCAAAATTTCCGTTGTAATTAGGACCAGAGGCGCACCAAAAGGGACTAGAGTAGCTGATAGATGTGATTTCTGTATTAAAAATAATGGAACACCTAGATGCAAGTGTCCGTGTAAGTTGACCCATTCCATCGGCTGGAGTAACTAGGGTTCTAGAACCACGCGTCACCGACTGCCACAATAAACTCTGATTATTGGACCTCCTAAGCGAGGGTAGAGCTTCTTGTGAAACTTCGCTGGAAGGGACAGCCAGGATCCCATTGATGATGGCTGGAGCTAGACGAAGCGCAATTTCCTCACCAAATCTTCTTTGAATGGCATCCTGAAGGTTAGTCTCATGGCTCTTATGTGAAAATAAA
>CAWULW010000040.1:0-6048 GCA_963923615.1 uncultured Holophagaceae bacterium | reverse complement strand
GCATTAAGCCACCCGCCTGGCCGAAGACATCTGCCTTCAAAAATCGGATCATCACTCCCGAAGGAGAGTGGATTCTTCAGACTCAAGAACGAAAAGGCGACTATGTGGTTATCGGCATTCTGATTCCAATCGATACTTATAATCGAATCCTTACTCTGCGACAGCGTTATCGAGAGGAAAAAGATGTCACTGTTGCGCGAGAGGCCATTGAGATCTTACCCCAGCGAACGTTCACCTTGCTTACGCTTCTAACCTTATTCACCGCCGTTTGGTTCGGACTAGCCTTGGCAAAATCTTTATCGGAGCCCATTCAGAGTTTGGCTAAAGCCGCACAGCGGGTAGGCTCGGGCGACCTCGATGTAGACTTAGCAATTACCGGAAAAGATGAATTAACCTTTTTAGCTCAAAGTTTTAATGCTATGACCCGACAGCTTAAGAAAAGTCAGACATCTATCCGAGAGCAGTCGGAGAATATTGAGCAGCAACGCCTCTATCTTGATCAACTGTTGGCTACTCTCCCCGTGGGTGTCATCAGTTGGCGTGCCTCCGGAGAGCTTGCGATTATGAATGCCTCCGCTTGTCATCTATTTGGCCTACAAATTTTTCGACAGGATCTACAGTCTTGGGAGTCCGTCAAGCATTTACCCGGAGTGGATATATTAGATCGACTTAAGGAGACGATTCGATCATCGGGTCGCCGACTCCAAGAAGAATTTCGCATCGGCGGCGAGGGAGAAGGCCGACTACTTCGAGCGTTTTTAGAAGTTCAGTCTGATGGGGGGATTCTTGCGGTTGTGGAGGATCTTTCTCTTTTAGCACAGGCAGAGAAGCGAGCTGCTTGGCAAGAGGTTGCTCGACGTATGGCCCATGAGATTAAAAATCCTCTCACCCCTATTCAGCTTACTGCCCAATTGATGCTTCGAAAAAGCCGCGAAGGACGCTTGGATATCTCTTCGGTCGAGGAGGGAGCTCAAACTATCCTTTCTGAAGTTACTAGCCTCTCGACTCTGGTAGATAGTTTTTCTAAATTTGCTAAACTTCCTACCCCCGTGTTTCAGGCCTGTAATCCTATTGAGTTACTTCAAGGTGTTGCCACACTCTATGAACCAAATCACCCCGAAATTCAATGGGAAGTTCTTTCAGATCCTAGTTGTACGTACGCAAAATGGGATCGAGATATGATCAAGCGGGCTTTAATAAACTTGATCGATAATGCTATCTCAATCTTGCATGAATACCCTCCCTCGGAGGGTTCTCCCACTATTCGGCTCCGCCTCGAAAGAAAGGGATCGGATTTGGTATTCAGCGTTGAAGACAATGGCCCCGGTGTTTTACCTGAAAATCAAGAGCACCTTTTTGAACCGTATTTTTCAATGAAGCGAAAGGGTACGGGCCTGGGACTCGCAATTGTTCAAAAAATTGTCGAAGATCATGGGGGATCGACGCACTACGAAGCTCTGCAAAGAGGCAGTCGTTTTATCCTCAATTTCCCAATTTGAAACTTACCCAAAAATCTTCTTGAATTCATCACGACGTGCAATCACCTCTGGATGGCCCAAGTCTAATTTGAGAGGGGTAACGCTAATCCATTGATCTAAGACCGCATCCGCATCACAACCTTCCTGTCGTGAATATGTGGGAGCACTCTCTCCACCAATCCAATAATACGGTTTACCACGAGGATCTTTTCTCTGTTCCACCACGTCATGATAGGTACGATTATCCTGTCCAGTGAGACGAACGCCTAGCGGTATCTGCTGAGGGAAATTGATATTCCAAATAGTTTGTGGAGGAAGAGGCATTTTTTCCCATTGCTCCAAAAAAGTTGAGAGAAAGGGCCTTACATTCTTGAGATCTCCCTTGGTCGTTAGTGAAAAAGCTGCGGATCGTGCCCCTAAAAGACACCCTTCAATCGCCGCCGCTACGGTACCGGAATAAAACACATCCTCTCCAAGATTCCAACCATTGTTGATTCCACTCAAGACCCAGTCAGGTTTGCGATCTAGCGTATGATAGAAACCCAAATTGACGCAATCAACAGGAGTTCCATCGCTAGAATAGCGATCGATGCCCACCTCATTCATTCGAATGGGACTATGAAGGGACAATGCACTAGATATCGCCGATCGATTTCGATCAGGTGCAATCACAACTACGCGGCCAAACCGCGACGCCTCAGAAGCCAGAAGTTGTATCCCGTCAGATTGAATTCCATCGTCATTAGTTACTAAAATAAGTCGTTCGTTCATTGTCCCTCGGTTAGGCTAAGGTATCTTTATATAGTCTCATCGAAAATCAGCCTCCTTAGATTCTTTAAACAAGTTCAACAGCCTGGGTCTATGTCTAAATCACACCCCCACTCTACCCCCACCCCCGAATCTCAAGATTCCCTTTTTTTAAGAGCCATGCATTTGCTAAAAGAGGCGGGGTATAAGAGAACTATTCACCGAGAAACCTTAGTTCGTTTTTTTATTAAAAATCCAGGTCCCTTGACTTCGGAGGATATACAACTAGGAAAGAAAGGATTGGACAAGGTTACCATCTATCGATCTCTAGCTAGTTTTGAGTCAGTAGGGCTCTTGAGAAAAGTGGATTTTGGAGATGGTTTACTTCGGTATGAACTGAATCTCGATGAAGAAGAACACCACCATCACGTCATTTGTCGGCAATGCGGTAAGGTTGATGTGGTGAATCATTGTGAGATATCCGCCCTATCTGAAATTGAAAATCAAACAGGTTATCGATCGATAAGACATTCGTTAGAATTTTTTGGAATTTGCCCTCAATGTCAATAACTTTTTTACTGTAAGGATGTCCGATGACAGCCCACCCCCTCTCTTACGAGTCTTATCTTAAAATCCCTGAATTAACAGAACTGCAGGTACCCTTGGCCCAACCTCATGCACATGATGAAATGCAATTTATTGTCGTTCATCAAACTTATGAATTATGGTTTAAGCTCCTGACTCACGAGATTCAAGCGATGATGGCCCTTTTGTCAAAGGGTCAGATATCTCAATCGATTTGGATCATGAAAAGGTGCAATCACATTGCGGGAATATTACATCAACAGATCCTTGTTATGGAAACCATGAGCCCCACTTCCTTTTTAGAGTTTAGAAACTTACTCAACCCCGCCTCGGGTCTCCAAAGTTATCAATTTCGTTGCCTTGAATTCATGTCTGGACTCAAACAAGAGCGCTATTTGGCTTTGTATGAACCTAACTCGATTGGACATGCTGCTCTTTCGAAAGCTCTTGTTGAACCGACCATCTGGGATGTTTTTATGACCTACCTGAAATCGGTAGGTTTTAGAGTTGACCAACCTTCTGATCAACTAGCATCATTGAAAGTCATTTATACAGACCCCCAATGGGATCTACTCCATTTCTTTTGTGAATGCTTGATGGACTATGATGAATCCTTTAGGGCATGGAGGCATCGCCATTTCTTAATGGCAGAACGTATGATTGGATTCAAACCTGGAACAGGGCAACAAGAGCTCCCGAAAATTAAAGGGGTGGCGATGGAGTCTATTCCATCGAGTGAGTCTGGTCAGGCCTTTAGGGAGGCCGGCGTCCATTACTTGAAGAGCCGAACGGAGCCCAGATATTTCCCACTTCTTTGGGAACTAAGGACTCAACTCGGTGGGTGAAAATCTTTTACAGGGTTGGTATCACCAGTGGTGATCCCTAGATTGGTCGGCGCGACAAGATTTGAACTTGCGACCCCTACCACCCCAAGGTAGTGCGCTACCAGGCTGCGCTACGCGCCGAAATTTTAACTCTAAAGGCGACGGAGAGATTCGTCAAGTAATGTTAATAGGCCGACTCAATTGGGCAATCATTTGGCGAAGGGAGGCTTTGGCATCCTCGATTCGATTGCTTCGCTTGGACAGAGACGAGTCATCCTCTTGGGAATCAACGAGAGGTGGTGTATCTGATATTGCTTCAATCTGATTGTGTACAGCGCCCTTGGGAGTGAGCTCTGATCGGGACGCTATTTGTGCGGCTTCCCGAATGGATACACCCGATTCGATCAGTTGTTTCATCGTCACGAAAATAGGTAGATCGTCCCGATGGTAGTAGCGCAAATTTCCCTGGCTTCTCTTTGATTTAAAGGAGTCGAGATTGAGTTCCCAATATCTCAGATCTTTTGGAGTAACCCCAATGATTCTTGCTGCGTCACCAATTTTGAACCAAAGTTGTTGCATTAATTTTCTCGATGTTCAATGCCCAGAGTTTTAAGGCGCTTATAGAGATTAGAGCGATCCACTCCAGCTTTTTCTGCCACACGGGTCATATTTCCTTTTTGGAGTTGAATCTCCCGTTCCAAATAAATCTTTTCAAACCAGTCCCGGGCATCTTTGAGAGTGGCAAATTCGGGAAAAGAGAAAGGGTCGATATTATGAATGTGTCGTGATGGTAAGGGTAAAAGATCACGTTTATGAATGTCAGGAGTTCGCGAAAGAATCATAGCCCGCTCCATAAGATTTTTGAGTTCACGAACATTGCCCGGCCAATCATGCGAGGTTAATACGCTTCTGGCTTCAGCTGTGAGTGCTTTGGGGCTTTTGCCGTAATGTTTGGCAGTGTGCTTGATGAACAATTCAGCTAGGGGCAAAATATCCTCGGGACGCTCCCTAAGGGAGGGCACTCTGAACGGTATCACTGCGAGCCGAAAATAAAGATCTTCTCTGAAGTGACCCTGTTTAATAAGCTCTCCAAGATCTTTATTGGTAGACGCAATGACCCGACAATCTACTTTGATCGAGGTATCTGATCCTAGGGGTTCAATTTGACCCTCCTGAAGCGCTCGAAGCACCTTGGCCTGGGTTCGTAGGGACATATCCCCAACTTCATCAAGAAAAAGAGTGCCTCCATCAGCTTCTCGAAAACGTCCTCTTGCATCCTTAAGCGCACCCGGAAAACTCCCTCTTACATGACCAAATAATTCACTTTCGATAAGATCATCCGAAATGGATGCGCAGTTCACCTCTACAAAAGGAGCTTGTGAACGAGCGCTTTTCTGATGGATCAAACGAGCAATATCCTCTTTGCCAGTTCCATTCTCTCCAGTAATCAGCACGCGGCCATTGGAGGCTGAAATAAGTGTAAGACTGGATAGTAGCTCCCGCATGATCGGACTTTCTGCGATAAAAAAACGCTCTTGATCCATGAGCGTCTTTAGTTTTTTATTTTCTCGCTCTAATTTGGATTGCCGAATCGCATTGGTTGAAACTAGCAAAAGTCGCTCTAAGTCGATCGGTTTTTCTAGAAAATCAAATGCGCCGTGTTTGGTTGCCTCAAGTGCAGTATGAATCGTTCCATGACCACTGATCATAATAATAGGTAATTGGGGTTGGATTTTTTTGAGTTCCTGGAGGGTTTGAAGACCGTCGAGTCCCGGTAACCAAACATCTAACAAGACTAGATCCACTGCTTCGCCATCCGGCCCGCTGATGAGATCAATCGCCTTTTCTCCACTGTCGGAACGAAGCACTTGATAGCCCTCATCTTTGAGGGCCGTACTGAGGGATTTTCTAATTCCGGGCTCGTCGTCAACAAGCAGGATGGTCTTAGATACTTGCATGGGAAAAGATTATCGCATTCGTACCAAAAAGCGGTAATGATTCCCCTAATCGAAAGTGATTGAAACGTGGGAAAATAGTTTTCTATGCTAATTGATGCACATTGTCATTTGACCGGGACGTATCTCCCTGAGTCTGAAGTCACTCCAACCCTAGTGCGCGCACAAGCACAGGGTGTCACGGGTTTTATTGCAGTTGGGACTAGCCTGGAGGATTCCCATGCCGTACTAGACCTGACTCATACAGGTCCTAATATTCAAGCCAGTCTTGGTATTCATCCCCATGAAGCAAAGACTTGGGATTCCGACACCAGTTCAAAGTTAGAATCCATGCTCCGAGATCCCTCCGTCCGATTTGTCGGTGAAACTGGTCTCGATTATCACTATGATTTAAGTCCTCGTGACCAGCAGGAAGAAGTTTTTCGGCAACAGATTAGACTCGCCAAAAAAATTCATAAG
>CAWULW010000039.1:0-6148 GCA_963923615.1 uncultured Holophagaceae bacterium | reverse complement strand
TATCGTAAAAAAGAAATCCTACTCACTGACATCTCAGGCTTAAGCCTTCGTCGCTTCCGATATAAAATAAGGAAAGGGAGGCTACATGTCCGTCAGGTCATTGGTACACGATCCTGAGGTGACAGAGGCCCTAGCTCTTCAACTCGGACTGAGTTCGGAGGAATGGAGTTCCGTCCTTCGGCTGACAGGAGGGCGGCTCCCTACTTATCCAGAGTTGGGAATTTTCTCTGCCATGTGGAGTGAGCACTGCTCTTACAAATCTTCCCGCCTACATCTTAAAAATCTTCCCACGGAAGGCCCTCGGGTTCTGCAAGGACCTGGCGAGAATGCCGGGGTCGTTGACATTGGGGAGGGCTGGGCGGTCGCCTTTAAAATGGAGAGCCATAATCACCCAAGCTTTATTGAGCCTTTTCAAGGAGCCGCCACCGGAGTTGGAGGTATTTTGCGTGATGTCTTCACCATGGGCGCACGACCACTAGCCAATCTGAATTCCCTTCGCTTTGGGGAATTGAATGCCCCCCGAATGTCCGCTTTAGTTCAAGGAGTAGTCTCGGGCATCTCTAGCTATGGTAACTGCATGGGAATTCCTATGCTGGGTGGTGATGTAGGGTTCGATGCATGCTACAACGGAAATATTTTAGTGAATGCTTTTACCCTTGGATTGCTTCGTTCAGATCGTATTTTTAGAGGAACGGCTTCTGGAGTGGGAAATCAAGTTCTCTATATTGGCTCCAAAACAGGGCGCGATGGAATTCACGGAGCGAGTATGGCGAGCGCCGAATTTTCAGAAGGGGATGAGGAAAAGCGTCCGACCGTGCAGGTCGGAGACCCGTTTGTCGAAAAGCTATTGCTAGAGGCGTGTCTTGAAATTTTTAACCACGATTGGATCGTAGGTATTCAGGATATGGGCGCCGCTGGACTCACCTCGAGTAGTTTTGAAATGGCTAGTCGAGCAGGGACAGGACTTGAACTACGTCTCGACGCAATCCCTATGCGAGAGGAGGGCATGACCCCCTTCGAACTTATGTTGTCTGAGAGTCAAGAACGAATGCTTCTCGTTGCTAAGCCCGGACATGAGCAAGACGTGATCGGGGTCCTTCATAAATGGGGTCTCGATGCAGTTTCCGTGGGCGAGGTCACCAATAGTGGACGCTTTATAGGTCGTTGGCATGGAGAAGTTGTCATTGATCTTCCAATTCAACCCCTCGCCGATGCTGCGCCGAAATATGATCGTCCCAAAAAAGTTCCTGAGTATATTGCCCAAGTCACGAATGTTTCCTATCCGACAGATCTACAGCCTCAGGATATCTCCCCAACACTCCAGGCATTGATCCAAACACCCACACTTGCGGGTAAACATTGGATCCTCAGGCAATACGATGGAACGGTGCGAAGCAACACCCTTCTTGGAATGGGGGCGGGGGATGCCGGTTTGATTCGAATCAAAAATGAAGATGGATCGGAGACAGGGAAAGCGGTGGCCCTCACTAGTGATTGCAACAGTCGATTTTGTTACCTCGATCCATTTTGGGGTGCCGCGCATGCGGTGGCAGAGGCGTGTCGGAATTTATCGTGCGTTGGAGCTGAACCCATTGGTTTAACTGATTGCTTGAATTATGGCAATCCAGAAAAACCAGAAAATATGTGGACTTTTGAACAGGGGTGTCTGGGGATTCGACAGGCCTGTTTGGCTCTCGGTGTCCCCGTGGTGTCGGGCAACGTTAGTCTCTATAACGATACTGAAGGCCAGAGTATTTTTCCCACTCCGATGATCGGAGCGGTCGGACTGATTGAACGCTGTTATTCCCAAGTTCCGCTCGAGGAAGATCAACCTGATGCGTTTTCATCCAACGTAAATTATTATTCGGGCTCTTCATTTCGATCCCCCGCCGATGTGATGTATCTACTTGGAACAACTCGAGACGAGCTTGGGGGATCGGAATATCTCAAATGGCGACTGGGTCAGATTACAGGTCCCTGCCCCCAACTTCATCTGGATGCAGAATTAGCCCTACAGCAATGTTTGCGCGAAGGTATTCGAATGGGTCTCATGCGGAGCGCGCACGATCTATCTGAGGGAGGCCTGCTGGTCGGCTGTATCGAATCGGGCCTTCAAGGGGAGTTAGGATTTCACTTGGATCTTCATCGAGGCCCCCTTCGATTGGATAGTCTTCTGTTTGGAGAGTCAGCAAGTCGTGCTGTGATTAGTGTCCATGGCGAAGCGACCGAATCCCTAGAACAATTGGCACACAACCATGGAGTTCCCGTGACGAAGTTAGGTGTTGTCGGTGGGAAGTCATTTTCGGTTTCGATCGATGGTGTTAAGGTGCTCGATATCCCTTGTATGGACCTTCAGAGTCTTCATCGCGGGTCTTTGGAACGCCATCTCGGGCTTTCGTCTGAATCTAGACCCACATAAAGGAGTTCTCTATGGCGTCTACCTTTAAGGTCCTCCATCGTCGTTCTTTTTTAGTCGGGAGTCTCGTTTCCGCTACGGCCCCTCTGTGGGCTCGGTGGAAATCTTCCGTCTCGGCCATGCCTATCGAAGAAGCGTCTATCACCTCCCTTCAAAAGGCGATGAGTCAAGGCGAGATTACCTCGGTGGAATTGGTGCGACAGTATGTCCAGCGTATTGAGTCCATTGATCGATCGGGACCCACCCTCCGTAGCGTATTGGAAGTCAACCCCGATGCTTTAGAGATCGCCCGAAGACTCGATTTGGAACGAAAGACCAAAGGCCCTCGAGGACCCTTGCATGGCATTCCCGTTTTGATTAAAGACAATATTGATACCGCCGATAAGATGAAAACCACGGCCGGATCCTTGGCGCTTCTTCATGCACCGACTCCTCAAACGGATGCCCCCCTCGTGGCGGCGCTGCGTCAAGCCGGAGCGGTGATTTTAGGCAAAACTAACTTAAGCGAGTGGGCTAATTTTCGATCTACCCGAAGTTCAAGTGGTTGGAGTGGACGTGGACTTCAAACTAAAAATCCCTACGCATTAGATCGAAACCCTAGTGGAAGTAGCTCGGGCACGGGTACGTCCATCAGTGCCAACTTGGCGACGGTTGGTATTGGGACTGAAACCGATGGATCCATTGTGAGCCCAAGCAATGCCAATGGACTCGTGGGTTTCAAACCCACCGTGGGTCTTGTCAGCCGTCGAGGAATCATCCCTATTTCCCATACGCAAGACACCCCTGGTCCCATGACTCGAAATGTGCGAGACGCAGCCTTGGTTCTTTCGGCCATCGCTGGGGTCGATCCTAAAGATGTAGCCACCCACATGGCTCAAGGCAAAATTAAAAAAGATTACACAGAAGGTTTTGACACAGCTTCTTTGAAAGGGGTTCGATTAGGTCTCCTGAAAACCTACGTGAGCCGACATCCCGAAGTTGAGAAGGTTGCTCGCAAGGTTTTGGATCGCCTCAGTGCCGAAGGAGCGATTCTCGTGGATGTTGAATTGCCCGAACGCTCTTCGTTTGGGGAGGCCGAGCGCGAGGTTCTTTCCTTCGAATTTAAGGCAGATCTCAATGCTTATCTGGCCGAACGAGGCGGACCGATGAAGACCCTGAAAGATGTAATCGACTTCAATGAAGCCAACCGAGATACTGAAATGCCTTTTTTTGGACAGGAAATTTTCTTGACGGCCCAAGCTCGTGGCGATTTGAAAGACGAAGCCTATCTCAAAGCTTTAGCCAACTGTGCACGCGGGGCTCGCCAAGAAGGTATTGATGCTTACCTCGAGAAATATAAAGTCGAAGCCCTGATTTCACCGACCTCCACGCCCGCATGGCTGACGGATCATATCAATGTGACCGGGGGCGGAGGATTTAGTTGTTCTTCGCTTCCTGCGGTCGCCGGTTATCCCCATCTCACAATTCCGATGGGTGCTGTGTACGGTCTCCCCATTGGGATGTCGTTGATCGGTGCCGCGTGGTCGGATCATCGGATCTTGCAACTCGGCTATGCCTTTGAAAAAATCACCCGGGCACGATTTGCTCCCCGTTTCTTACCCTCAGCGGAAGTTCCTAACTAACCCACGAATCGATGGTGGTGTTCTAACGACTGGAAAATTCCCAGTCCATCCACCATGCCCAAACTCGCTTCACAAGCCCGCTCAGGGTGGGGCATCAAACCTAAGACATTGCCTGATCGATTCACCAAGCCGGCGATTTGTGCTAAAGATCCGTTGGGTGCAGAGGTTTCATTGACCTCCCCCGAGGGGTGCGCATACTTAAAAACAATTTGACGGTGGGTCTGGAGAGAGACCAAAGTATCCTCGTCGCACGTATAGTTCCCCTCACCATGCGCTATGGGCATTTCGAGGAGTTGACCACACTTCAAGGAGGCCGTGAAAGGCACATCGGTCCGTTCGACTCGCAGATGGACCCGCTGGTGAAGAAATTGAAGACCTCGGTTTCTTAAGAGGGCACCCGGAAGCAAACCCGCTTCGCATAGAATTTGAAATCCATTGCAGATCCCCAGTACCCAGCCACCTTCCTTGGCATGGCGATGGACTGCTTTCATAATCGGGGCGAGGGCTGCAATGGCGCCGCAACGCAAATAATCTCCATAGCTAAAGCCCCCCGGGACGATGACTAAATCCGTGTGGGGGGGAAGGGTAGTGTCCTGATGCCAAACGGGGTGAGTTTCCCAGCCCATAACCCGACGACTGACATGAAGCGCATCATGATCACAATTAGAACCTGGAAAAACCAGTACCGACACCTTCACGAAAGAACCTCAATGACAGCCTTTTCCATGATGGGGTTGACCAAAAGAGCCTCACACATTTTTTGAGCTTCGGCACGTGCGGCTTCAGGGGTATCGGCTTCCACATCCAATTCGATTGAACGACCGATGCGAACATGTCGAGCATGAAACCCTAGCGATTGAAGTCCTTGTTCAACCGCTTTACCCTGGGGATCCAAAATGGCTGGCTTGAGTTGAACGGTGATCCTAATTTTCATGCAGTATCTCCAGATAGTATTTTCCCACGTCATCTACCCTAAGCCAACCCATGGGGTAGGGCCCAAATTCAAAAGACCCCCGAAGGGGTCTTTTGGTTCATCCAAGAAGTGGGTAGATTAGAACGCCACTTGGAGCGCGACCACGATCGAGTCGCCGCCCTGGGCACCGGTTTGACCGGTTCGCGGAGCTAAGAAGTTATCGGACCGCTTAATATAGTTGATCTTTAGGTTGGCTTTCTTGCTCGCTTCAGGCAAGAACGCATACATATATCCAACCGTCATTTCTTGGTACTTCGGGGAGAAATCACCCCCCGTGGAGGGCAAGTAAGGATGAGTCGTGCCGTAATATTTATTACCCTCGTTGTAATTGAGCGAATCATAACGGGCTAAAAAAGTATGACCCCCATCAATGGTGTACGCCAATGAAGCCACCATTCCCGTGAATTTTTGATCAAGGTAATCGCGTTTCACGGCAGAAGACGCTAGGCCATAAGCTTGAAATCGACGTCCCAGCGTTCCGGTCATATATTCGAGTTCAAAGCGATATTCGGAGTTCATAAACTGATAGAAGGCGCCCATATTTCGCGTAGTATCCAAGTTGTCGTAGATGGCGGCTGCCGTAGGACCCGACGTTCCAAACGCTAGTGGGGTAGTCGTTGCGGTGAACGTATCCTTGATATCGGTCGCCCCTTGGAGTCCATAAAAACCAAATTTATTAAATTTTCCTTGATTGAGTTCGAGGCGATACACGAAGTCTTTTTGTGCATTGACATCAGTAGATTTCCCTGCGGCATTGAACGAACCCAGGACTACGCGACCAGTCAAATCTGTATCATCTACTCGGAAGGTTTTGATGAGGGCGAAGCCTCGGTCACGGTTATCCCCAAAAACCCGAGCGAGTTGAGAGCGTTCGATGGTCATGAGTTCAGACGAGGAAGTTAAACCCTCTAGACTTTGATAATTTTTCATTTGGCCCGCACGAAGTTCTACCCCGGTCGAAAAGATATTTTTATAAGACAAGGTCAAATCCTGAACAATGGAGCCCGAAGCGATTGCGGGATCAAACATGAGTTCCCAATCGACATCGGGAGCAATCGTACCGGATACTTTAAATTCCGCACGCCGAAGTGAAGTGGTATTTTCGGTGAACTCTGAGCGGAGATTGTAATATTTTTT
>CAWULW010000038.1:0-6296 GCA_963923615.1 uncultured Holophagaceae bacterium | reverse complement strand
TGTATAAGAGACAGGTTGATCTCCTGGATCGTCTAGAGGGGTCCTTTAGATTTCGGCCACAACATCAATTTCAATACGTGCACCCTTGGGGAGGGCAGCGACGGCAGAGGTCGTCCGCGCAGGTCGAGCTCCTTGAAGATGCTGTTCGTAAATCTGATTGAAGGTAGCAAAATCTTGCATATCGACGAGTAATACATTGGCCTTGACGACTCGATCCCATGAGGTGCCAGCTTCGCTCAAGAGCGCATCAAGATTTTTTAAAACCTGTTGAGTTTGAGCGGTGATATCGCCCTGCACCAGTACACCTGTCTCTGGGATTAAGGCAATTTGTCCTGAGGTAAAGAGCCAAGAGCCCGATACCATGGCTTGCGAGTACGGCCCGATAGCGCTGGGGGCTAAAGAAGTTGAAATTTTTTTCATCCGGGACTCCTGGTTTAGGTTTTTCGCCAACGTCGACGTTTGCCCCGCCACGGTCGTTGATTACCGGCTCTAATAATCGCGGTGGGACTATCAAAGGGGGAGGCTTCTTTAATAATTTTCTCATCCTCGCCAGCTCCGGTGGTGTCGATTGTCTCATCAGACCGACCTGACACAATCCCTTGTTGTATCCACTCGGCAGTTCGATGCATGAGGGCGGCAAGCGATAAGGAGGCTTCAATACGAGCATGGGGCAATGGGCCAAGCTGGGAAAATACGTTCGGGTCGGCTGGGATCGTGCGAGGAATACTGACCGTAGGGAGGGGGGCTGCGCAATCGACATAGCGTTCCACTGGCATCGCTTCCCATGAACTCGAAGGCGCCGTTTGAATAGCCAGTTTTTCTTCGAGAGGTACATCATTTTTCTTGGGTCGGCCACGGCGCTTCGAGGGTTCCACGGCGGCAGCATCCACAGCGGCTTGAAGCGCCGTATGAACTTCATTTTTGGTTTTACCGCGGAGATCAAACAGTAGCCAGGGGTCTCGATCAAGAGCTTCAGCCATCACGTAGCACACGGCGGCCACGTGCTTACAGGGATTCGCTAGATCCGGACAATCACAGTGCGATTGTAATTCTTTCGGAACGCGGGGGTAGAGACTCGCACCCGCTTCTCGGAAGGTTTCATCTAAGCCTTCCGGCATTTCGCCGGCTAACAACGAAGCCACAAAACGACTTTCTTTAGCGAGTAGTTCCAAGGCGCGGTGCCATTGTTGTTCACTCAATGCTGGCAAAGCAAGCGTCACGGTATAGGTTTTACGCCCGTGGACACGCGCTTCAATTTGCCCTGGGCGAACTTGGAAATGAGATACGGCGCCTTCTGTGGCATATTTTTTTCCACGCGGAAGTCGATTTTCATAATCATCGCTCAATTCTTCCAGAGCGCGGGTCCAGAGACGACCCCACCACGTGGAACCAAAGCGCTCAGTCGAAATCATAAACGCTCCTCGGGGTCATCATCCACAGGGTCATGAGCTTGGGCAATCATACGTTTAGCTTCGACAGCGGACAGGGAAGGCCCATCTGTTTCCATGGTATTGGGATCGGTGTCCAGCGCTACTAAACGACGTAACGCTTCATCATCCAACTCCGTGAGCCAGCCCTCACCGGACCCCACCACCCGATCTGCCAAATCTCGCTTCGACTCCAACATGGCATCGACTTTTTCTTCGAGAGTTCCGATGGTGATGAGTTTATGAACTTGGACATTTTTGGTTTGTCCAATGCGGTATGCACGGTCCGTCGCCTGATCTTCCACCGCAGGATTCCACCATCGATCAAAGTGAAAGACGTGAGTTGCCGCTGTTAAATTGAGACCGACGCCTCCAGCTTTTAAGGAGAGCAGCATGACCTTTGAACCAAAGGGATCTTCTTGGAAACTTCGAACCAACTCATCGCGCTGATCCCGAGAAGTACCCCCGTGAAGGAAGGGGGGTTGGAATCCTAACACCGAGGTGAGGTGTTCTTGAAGTCGATCGCCCATTTCTCGGAACTGAGTAAAAATGATTGCCTTTTCTCCGCCCTCAATCACTTCTTCGAGCATTTCCGTTAATCGATCGAGCTTTCCGCTTCGGCTTCGGTATGGACCTCCGGAGCGTAAGAAGTGGGCAGGATGATTACAGATTTGTTTCAGGTGTGTGAGAAGAGCCAGAATTTTTCCACGACGCTCAATGCCGGTGGCTTGTTCGAGATCTTTCTCCATCTGCTCCACACGAGCTTGGTACAACAATGCTTGTTCTTTGCTGAGACTTGTGAAGACCTTCATTTCATTCTTTTCGGGAAGATCTTGAATAATATTGCGGTCTGTTTTGAGCCGGCGGAGAATAAAGGGGCCGATGCGTTGCCGAAGTTCTTCAGCTGCCTCGGGGTCGCGATACTTTTCAATAGGGGTGGAAAACCGATCTTTAAAATTGCTTTCGCTACTGAGATAACCTGGTAACACCGAAGTCATGATGGACCACAATTCTGTCAGACGATTCTCAATCGGAGTACCCGTAAGGGCGAGTTTGAATCCTCCGCGCAAATTGCGAACCGCTTTGGCCTGTGCGCTCGAGGAGTTTTTAATGGCTTGGGCTTCATCAATGACGATCATCGACCAATGACGATCGCTAAACATATCTTCTTCCCGACGAATCACTCCATAGGTAGTGATCACTAAGGTGTGGGGTTTAAATTTATTGGGAAGTTCTTCTCGATTATTTCCATGGTGAACAAAGACGGGAATGGAAGGAGAAAACTTTTTGACCTCACGTTCCCAATTCCCCAACAAAGAGGTCGGGCACACCAAGAGAATAGGGGGGCCTTCTTTCGGCGAGCGAAGTTGGCGATGAAGCAAGAGTGCCAGGACTTGAATCGTTTTACCTAAGCCCATGTCATCCGCAAGGATACCTCCTAGATTCAGGCGATCGAGTCCATCCAACCATGCTAGTCCTCGTAATTGGTAGGGGCGCAGCGCTCCCTTGAAATTTTCAGGTTGTTGAATCGGGCGATCCGGTAGTTGATGAAGCTGTTGAAGGGCTTCTCCAAAATCACCTGCGACTTCTACTTCGATCGTTTCGCTGACACCCGGGATGCGCGCAGTCCCCGTTAGCGCAGCTGCAATAGCCTCGCCTTTGGTCATCGATTCGAAACCACTCCCTCGACTTGCAGTAATAATTGCCATAATTTGTTTCATCGTTTCGGGATCGATCGCAACCCATTTCCCCTTCCACGCGACGAGGGGATGCTTCAGGCTGGCCATTTGCGAGAAGTCCTCCATGCTAAGCGCATCATTGCCGAGCATTAAGCTCCAATCGGCGGACACACTTCCTTCAATACCAGCTTGAATCGTGGGCGTGGAGGCCTCGAGAGCACGGGCACCCAAACGGACTTTCGCTCGCAGACGACGAGCTCCGCCAAATTCTGCCATCGCCTCCGGAATGTGAATCATGAACCCGGCCTCTTTAAGAGACGCTGCACCTTGGGTAATGAATTCCCATGCTTCCGCGGGGAGTAGGGTTAGATTTTCAGGTCGTTGGCCCGCCAAAATTTTATGCAGTGGTTTAAAGAAGGGTGTCGCACGAGCAATTCCGCGAAGCAATAGCTGACGTGCCTGAATAACCCGAGGATCCTGAGAGACTTGCCAAAGCTCCTCTACTGAAATCCGAGTTCCCGTTTCGGTTTCGAGGCCCGCGCGTAGTATCCAACCGCCTTCGCTTAACCGATCTGCTTCTTGCACCGTTTGTTGTCCTTTGGGTACAGGAGGAGATTCGAGGTGAAAGCTGGGTCGGACCCATTGGGGCCGTGCCCCCTCGCTCCATTGATCTAATTGATCACCGAGGGTTCGTTCGGTAATACCAATATTGGGAAACTCATTCATGGGATGGGACAAGGCCACCATGAGGCGTTCGTCCCAAGGAAGTCGGTCCCGCTTGTGTCCTCGCAAGCGATGCAACATGGCTAATCGGGGATCTTCTCCAGGCCGAATGCCCCCCGCCACATACCGAATCAGAAAATCAATCCCATCTTCTAAAAAAGCGTGGAGTACATCATGGGCGGAAAACAGTTCGGGATCCTCGTCTTCGAGAACATACGTATCAAAGTTTCCCAAGAGGGTCCCCTTCGTAAATTCATATTGGTCCGTCGCTGGGAAGGCGAAACACACAGGGGGCATGGCTGCTTCAAGAGCTTGAATGGTCTGGCGATCCTGAGGTCCTGTGAGGGAGGCACCCCATTGGGCACGCCATGGATTTCCTTTGGTATTCAATTTAGGAAGCACGGCACCTCGAATAACCAGCGATTGAAGTTGGCGCGTAGCCGCAGACCAATAGCGCAGCGAAGGGCTCATGTCTCCGGTGTACCGAGACAGAGAGCTGAGCCACACATAGGCACGTTGCCAACGCAAGGGAAGCCCGTGGACTTCCACGAGCGTACCGTCGGCTAACAACATTTGTGCTTTCGCCGGTGTCAGTCGATCACGACCAATAATCTCTCCGGGTAATGAGCGCAGCTGCTTATGCCATTCTTCTGTGTCCGCAGGTTCCGACAGGCCAATAAAAAAGCCTCGATCCATCGGTCGATATTGCAGGATCGGCTGAATCACCTTCGGCCTCGGATAAAAAACGTTAATCTGTTCATACGTAATGCAAACTTTTAGTGATAAGGCGGTTCAAGATGAAAATCGGTTTTACAAGTGATCATGCAGGGTTGGAACTTAAAACAAGATTGTGTGCGTGGGCAAAACATCATGGATGGGACGTGATCGATTTTGGAACGCATACAAAAGATTCGGTGGATTATGTGGACTATGCGTATGAGGCGCTTCGGCGACACTCGGAGTGGGATCGGTTGGTGTTGGTTTGTGGATCCGGCATTGGTATGAGCATCTCCGCTAATCGCCTTCCGGATATTCGGTGTGCTTTAGTAACCTCCCCGGATCATGCTCGTTTGGCCCGTCAGCATAATGATGCAAATGCGATTGCTTTCGGCCAGCGACTGATTGATCCGCTTAAAGCAGAGTACTACTTGCAGGTCTTTCTTGAAACGCCTTTTGAAGGGGGACGCCATCAAAGTCGTGTGGAAAAGATGGGGAAAACTCCCTAAAATGGGGGCTCTCGGCGGGCATTCAAGTCCATAGTTTATTAAATAAGTTCTTTATTTACAGTACTTATAATTTATGCCCTCTCAATTGGGCGAAATGCACAATTTGGTGTGGATTATCTGGGTGGGGGATCCCTGAAGGAAGGGGGAAATCGGAATGGCGAGGTTCTGCTCGCAGAAGCAAGTCAAGCCCATCGTTAAACTATTAATTCCTCCCAATAAGGTTTTTGCTCGTGCGTTATCTGCCTTCCTCCCCCTTAGAAGATCGGCAATTATTGTCAGCCATTGGTGTCCAAAGGGCGGAAGATTGTTTATCTGGTGTGCCCTCAAAATTTTTACTGACCTCGCTTCTAGAGTTACCTCGTCAATCCTCTGAGCTTGAAGTCCTGAGAGCCATGAAAGGCATGGCTCAAAAAAACACGTCCTTTCATACACGATTTCTAGGCGCGGGTGCTTACGCACATTTTATTCCTACAGCGGTCGATATGCAGGTGGGACGGCAAGAGTGGTTTACCTCCTACACACCCTATCAGCCTGAGATTAGCCAAGGGACACTGCAACACATCTTTGAATATCAAACGATCCTGTGCGATCTCACGGGAACAGATGTGAGCAATGCA
Organism: uncultured Holophagaceae bacterium; assembly: GCA_963923615.1. Taxonomy (GTDB): domain Bacteria; phylum Acidobacteriota; class Holophagae; order Holophagales; family Holophagaceae; genus Acidiparvus. The sequence goes on along the minus strand of CAWULW010000038.1, from coordinate 624 downwards.
AGTTTGTACGACGGCGGGACGGCTTGTTTGGAATCTGCGCTCATGGCCGTTCGAGTTCAAAAGAAAAAAAATACCGTGCTCATCAGCGAGGGCTTGCATCCCTACTATCAAGAAGTTTTGAGAAGCGGTTTCGCCTCTCACGAAGACTTAAAGTTGGTTCCCGTGCGACTCGACCGGGGCGTGACGGACCTGAAGGATTTAAAAGCACAATGCGATTCGTCTGTGGCAGCGGTGTTGATTGGGTACCCCAATTTTTTAGGACACATCGAAGATCTTGAGGCCTGCGCCAAAGTGGTCCACGACGCAGGGGCTCTATTAATTTCCGTCACCCAAGAAGCGATGAGCTTAGGTTGGCTAGCCGCTCCCGGAACCGTTGGAGCGGATATCGCGTGCGGCGAGGCGATGAGTTTTGGAAATCGAACATCCTTTGGGGGTCCTTTTTTAGGCTTCATCGGTGTGCGTGATGCCTATAAGCGAGAACTTCCGGGTCGTGTGGTGGGGGAGACCAAAGATCTCGAGGGACGAACAGGCTACGTGTTGACTCTGACAGCCCGAGAACAACATATCCGCCGGGACAAAGCGACATCGAATATTTGTTCAAACCAAGGCTTGATTGCGTTGCGA
>CAWULW010000037.1:0-6365 GCA_963923615.1 uncultured Holophagaceae bacterium | reverse complement strand
GAGACAGAGCCAAGACAAGGGGGTAGTCATACTCAGCAATAACTGAAGCTCTGAATGCTCTTTCACGGCGCTCTGAACGAAAATAGAGGAGGAGTTTGGGTTAATACCGACAGCCAGAAAGGTTGCAGCTAATTCGTTTACCGAAGGCTGAATAATTTCTACCTGATTGTATTTGGAGGTCAGAGCATGCCAATCGGCAATCATATAAAATACGGTGTTACCACTTTGAAGAGACGCAAAGTTCTCTAAGGCTCCAACGAGGTGGCCAATATGCAAGGATCCACTTGGCTGGATTCCCGATAAAACGACCGACATAATTCTTACCCCAAGAAGACGGTTTGCAATAGACCGAGTATACCAATCAGGAACATAAAAACAGGATAGAGAATAATTCGAAATAATCCCGTGAATACAAGGATTAAAAGAACAATCTGCATGTAGGGCTGAAGACGGTCGTAAGAGGGTAACCACGGGTCGGGTATGAATGCACGCAAAACAGAAGACCCGTCAAGGGGACCTAGCGGCAGCATGTTAAAAATAGCCAACCCCATATTAATAAGGATGCATTGTCCCGAGAGGGCAATCAGTATTGTTTGACTTGAGATTGTACCTAATCGTTCGATACCCACATAGCCCGAAAGAGCAGAAACGAAAAGGATGTTGCGTTGCTCAATATCCGCCACGGATGCCTTAACTAAGACAACAGTCAAAAAGAAGAAGAACAGGCTCAACAAGAGATTAGAGGCAGGTCCTGCAAAAGCTACCATAGCGTATGAAGTTTTCATTCTTAATCGTCTAGTCAAATTCACGGGATTGACTGGTACAGGTTTCGCCCAGCCAATAAAAGGAATCCCTGTGGACATACCAAGAAGCGGGAAAAGAAAAGTCCCAATCGGATCCATGTGGGCTATGGGATTAAGAGTCATTCTACCTAACCTTTGAGCCGTTCGATCGTCTAGGAGAAAGGCGGCGGTTGCATGACTAGCCTCATGAACACTTAATGAGAAAAGGAGGGCTACATAGGAAATCAGAATGGCGGGAAGTGAAAAATTATCAAACATTAGATAACAATGGTCTCCTTAACTAGTTTACCTTCTCTAAAGCGGCTCCATCGTAGAGGAGAACAGTCGATTGTTTGATACGAACCGAATAGAATAAGCTCTGCTAGACATTGACCAACCGCTGGCGATTCCATGGCTCCATGTCCACTGTATCCCACTTGAAGTAACAGGTTTTTATAATTATCGTGCCACCCCACAATGGCATTGTGGTCGAGTGAATTGGTATCGTAGAGACCGCCCCACCCTGACTTCAACTTACAGGATGATGCCGATGGGATTCTTTCCTGCATCGGAAGATTGACCTCATTAATGTAGTAATCCTGTTCAAATGAAGTATCGAAACTATCCGGTTCATTTTTTCTAGCCTTACCAATCATTAGATTCCCACTCTCATGCTTAAAATAAATTCCTTGGTCAATGATAGTAAGAGGGATATCTTTCCACCGGCTATCAACATTGGGAAATCCTGGAAATTCTGTAACAAACAGCATCCTTTTTTGGGCAATAACGGGGGTTAAATCTTCCTCGCCCATCCCAGATCTTTTCAATAACTGATTAATCCATGGGCCAGTACATAATGCAATGATGCCTCCACGGATAGATTCCTCACCTCCACCGGACGCTTTAACTGTCACACCTGTCGCGACCCCATTTTCCACAGAAATGCTTAATACCTCTGTGTTGAGTTCGATAGTTGGCGGGTTGGAATAATCATTTAAAGCCCTCTCAAAATAACCCACGGCAGCTTGGCTTGGATCGAAGCTTCCGCAGTCATTTCCAAACACTCCTCCTACAATTGGTTCGAATCCAAGCGCTTCCACAATTTCAGTATCGATATGGTCAACTCCGCATAAAAGTCCCGGGATTTTTCTTTCAATATCGTTGGGCTGAAGAATTTCGAAATTTACCCCGTTTGTCTTCCACTGATCAAAGGCAAGTGGTAACTGGTCCCATGCTTTTTGATAATAAGTGAAGAGATATCCAGAACCCTGGAAAGCACATCCAACCCCCATCTCTTCGGAAAAGTTCTTCAATAACTTTATTGAGTATGAGCACAGTTTTTGGTTAATATCTGTAGTCCAAAGATTCCGAAATCCTCCGGCGCTAAAAGCAGTGGGGCCACTCGCAATCTTATCCCCACGGTCCACTACTAGGATGCTTCCCTTGAAGCCGAGTTTAAGAAGATTATAGACGAGAGAGCCAGAGCTAATCCCTGCACCCACCACAATAAGATCAAATTTACGCATCGTTAGATTTAATCATACTGAAGAAGCATAAGAAATTCTTGATTACGTTTAGGACCCAAAATGGGCGAGGGCATAATTTCCCGTGGCTTCAGTTTAGTTGCACTGAAGAATAAAAATAACTCGTCACAAATTCTTTGGTGAACTCGTGGATCAACCACGATGCCACCCTCACCCACTTCTTCTCTTTTCGCCTCAAATTGGGGCTTGATAAGCAAGACAGCCTGCGAATCTTTTTCAAGCGAGCCTAACATTGGGGGAATGATCTTCTTGAGTGAAATAAAACTTACATCAGCACAAAGGAATTGAATTTTATCGGGTATACACGCAGGATCCCAAAAACGGGCATTCGTATTTTCCATCGAAATCACTTTAGGATGAGTTCTCAGTCTCCAGTCAAGTTGGTTGGAACCTGCATCAATGGCGTAGATCTTTTGAGCACCCTCCTGAATGAGACAGTCAGTAAAACCGCCCGTACTGGCCCCTAAATCAAGACAAATCTGATCATGGACCGAAAGGCTCCATCGTTTAAAGGCGGCATTCAACTTATACCCTCCCCGACTAACATAGGGCATCCTCTCCTCTTTGAGTCGAACCTTCGCATCAGGTGAAACGGGGATACCCACTTTGTCCTGAACTTGGTCATTAATTAAGACATCTCCTGCCAAAATGAGGCCGTGCGCATGACTCATATCTTTAGCTAGTCCTAACGACAGCACGAGTTGATCGAGCCTTATGAAACTCATGGACTTTCCCGAGCCTTTATTTTTTTTTCTGCTTGTATCTTTCGATATGCCTGGACAGCCCTGATGTGATCTTCAAGGGTGGAAGAAAAAACATGGGTCCCATTGCCATCGGCTACAAAATAGAGTTCCTGAGTGGTTGAAGACTTAGTCGCCGCATTCATGGAGGGAAGACCCGGCGAACAGATGGGTCCAGGGGGAAGTCCAGAAATACGATATGTATTGTACGGATGAGAACGCCTCAAATCGCTTCCTCCGATGTGCATGGGGTTGGGTAATCCTAATTTAAATTTGCTGTATTGGACAGTAGGATCGCATTGAAGAGGAATTCCTTGTTTCAGGCGGTTGAGAAATACGCTTGCAATTCGATCACGCTCAGAATTTACCGTGGCTTCTGACTCGATTAAACTTGCAAGAATGAGCGTTTCATATGCTGAAAGGCCATTGTTGATCTGTCGGGGGGGATAGTAAGTTTTAGAACCTAGAACCAACATTTTTAGGATATCCACGGGCTCCATAGCATGATTGATGTAGTAAGTATTCGGTGCTAGTAATCCTTCCAGAGACCTTGCTGCGGGCTCACCGGCCAAAAGAATAAGTTCAGGGTTGGTCCAAAGTGACCAAAATTGTTCTTTAGATACATAGCCCTCGAGAAGCCTCTCCACATCCCAACTATTAGAGCCCTCGGGAATGACCAGTTCTATAAAAGTACTGTGCCCACCCCAAATAATGCGGATGACCTCGAATAAAGTTGCTCGAGGAGGAAAAATATATTCTCCTTCTTGAATCTTTCTAAAATCTAACTTAGCCCAGATCCGAAGAGGCAGATCGGTTGGAATAATATTCGTGGCCTTAAGTTGGCGAATAACTTGAGAGGCTGTCATACCCTTCTTCACCAAAATTACCTGAGGGTCCGTTAATTCATTCTGCTGCCTCATTACCATGACAACAAGACCAAGCACAAGACCCAAGATCCCTAGGGAGATCTTCGATAATTTAAGAGCATTTAGGGACATAATGATTTATTATCGCTTAGATAGTCCCAAGAGCAATTAACTCGAGGTATATCATGGCTGAGCATACATATCAAAGACACATGGGACTCTTTTCGTCCATTATGTTGATTTCGGGATCCATGATCGGCTCAGGAGTTTTTATTGTTGCCGCTGACATGGTTCGAATTGGTCACACGGGCTCTTCCTTACTCCTTGGATGGTTTTTGACGGGCTTGATTACTGTGCTTTGTGCACTGTCTTTTGGAGAGTTGGCGGGCATGTTCCCCAAAGCCGGTGGGCAATATTTCTATATCAAAGAAATTTATGGCCCAATGACAGCTTTTACCTATGGCTGGACTCTCTTTGCTGTCATCGAATGCGGGACGATCGCAGCTGTTGCAGTTGGATTTGGTAAGTATCTGGGAACCTTCTTTCCGGGTGTATCAGACTCCATTTGGCTGGGTGCACGGATCCATATTGATCAAATCAATATTGTTAATTTCATTACTCTCGGCCCTTATGATATGGGTCTTACTCCATCTAGACTATCGGGCATCGCAATTATTGCCTTCTTGAGCGGGATTAATCTCTTGGGAGTAAAAGCCGGCTCTCGAATACAGAATGTGTTAACGGTTATCAAGATTACAAGTTTAGGTGTTCTTATCCTTCTGGGCTTTTATTTAGAACCTAAAGTTGCACCCGATTTTAGCCCTCTTCCATTTGGGGCTGAGTCCGTTTATCACGGAGTGCTCATCAGCTTACTCATAATGCAGACGGGCAGTCTTTTTAGCGCCACAGCTTGGGAATCCATCACCTTCGTGTCCTCTGAAGTTAAGGATCCCAAACGCGTGATTCCTCTTTCTCTATTTATTGGTACGACTCTCGTGTGTGGAATTTACTTTGTGATCAACTTTATCTACCTCAAATTCCTTGGACCTACAGGAATTGCGACTGCTCCTAATGACCGGGTTGGAAGTTTGGCATTACAAACCATGATTGGATCTTCTGGATCTTATCTTATGGCCGGCGGAATCCTAATTAGTATGTTTGGTTGCGTAAACGGCATCGTTTTATCCGGAGCAAGAGTCTACCAATCGATGGCCGAAGATGGGCTTTTCTTCAAAAGTGTTAAAGCATTGAACCGCAAAGGTGTTCCTGGTTACGGATTGGCTTATCAAGCGATCTGGAGTTGCGTCCTAACCCTTACGGGGACGTATGGACAGCTTCTTGATTTTGTCATGTTTGCAGCAATACTATTCTTCTTCATCACCGTACTAGGGGTTATTCTTCTTCGTATTAAAAAACCTGATCTAGAGCGACCGATTAAGGTTATCGGCTATCCACTAACACCGATCCTTTATTTAGTATTATCAGGGGCTATTATGATTGCACTTCTAATCTACAGACCTAGTTATACTTGGCCAGGTTTGCTTATTGTGCTTCTGGGTATCCCGATCTATTGTTTGAGACCTACTCATTCCCGGGACTAATTATCATTGTCGATCCCACCAGCATTGAATCTCAGGATACGTTTAACCTCTCCCTGAAGGTGCTCTGAGGAGAGTTCATTAGTCCGTCGCTTTGGAGGGGTGAGTTTGGGGAGATCTTCTTGCGGAGTTTCTTGCTGGGGCTCGATTCGATAGAGATAAGTTACGATTTCGTCTTCAAAACCATAACGCATCTCTTGAAAATACTCATAGCTCTCCTTTTTATACTCGACTAAGGGATCTTTTTGACCATACCCCCTGAATCCTATGGCTTCTTTAAGATGGTCCATAACCAATAAATGTCGTTTCCAAGCCGTATCAATGATCTGTATGATCGATACTTTCTCGTGCCACCTTAAAATATCTGCGCGAGCAAAACGATTTTCTTTGTCGTCATATTTATTTTTCATCACTTGATAGATTTGATCTACTAATGCCGATGGCTCAGACGAAAGAGTTGCAAAATCTACGAGATGGGGCCCAAAAAGTTGAGTTAATCGATCGGAGAAATGCTGAACATTACGGGTAGCTGGAGTGGAATAGAATTGATGATGAAGACCCTCGATGATTTCAAGAGCAATTCTCTGAAGATAGTCTTTGGTGTTTCCTTTGAGAATCTCGTTACGGAGATTATAAAAGTAGATTCGTTGTTTATTCATGACATCGTCATATTCAAGAAGATGTTTTCGAATCTCAAAATGGTGTGTTTCCACCCGTTTTTGACTTTTTTCAATGGATGAACTTACCATTCGACTTTCAATGGGCTCATCGTCATTGAGCCCAAATGCGGACATTAAGGTCTTGATTCTGTCTCTTATACACATCTGACGCTGCC
>CAWULW010000036.1:0-6369 GCA_963923615.1 uncultured Holophagaceae bacterium | reverse complement strand
TACACCTAAGCCTTCGTCGGCAGCGTCAGATGTGTATAAGAGACAGTTCCAACGGATTAAAAAAACGAATTCGCTATCAAGGAAGCCATCAAGGAGTTGACCTCACCGCATTCTCGGGAACAAATGTTTATGCAGCCTTGGATGGGACGGTCGAACGAGTAGGCCGTGATCGCAAGTTGGGTAATTTCATCGTGATTAATCATGGAAATGGATTTGAAACCATTTACGGACACCACAAAAGAAATTTAGTTCAAAAAGGAGACGAAGTGGTTCGTGGGCAAAAAATAGCTGAAGTTGGTAGGACCGGAAATGCGACCGGCCCGCACCTTCATTTTGAATTCCACGCCGATGGTGTCCCACAGAATCCTTTACCCTATCTTAATGATCAAGAAGAAATACCCAGCGAGTTGCAAGTACGAAATGCGGAAGTTGGTCGAAGTACAAAAAAAAGTAACTTTTAATTTATTCTTGGCATCATGCTCATACACTATGAAATCAGGATTAAAATGAGCCTTCGCAACATGTTAGCCTTAGTCTTAACCTCTTTGTCCTTGGGTGCGTATGTCGCGTAAGAAATCTAAAAGCCATCTGTATCAATACGCATTCTATAGTCTCATCCTTGCATGCCTAGGTTGCTCTAAGGGGTCTAGTTCGAGTTCAAATACGACACCTACACCCACAACGACGGTGAACGGAACAGTGACTTTTACCCGAATTCCGCTCGTCAAGGACGCATCAGGAGTTCCGACAGGGTTAGAGACAGATTCTACAAAATATCTTACCGGTCAACTTGCTCGTAATGTGAATGTTCGAGCTTATCAATATATTACGGAAACCCCTTCGACGGGATCTCCCTTCAGTTATTGGAAACTTATTTCGAATACCTACACGGATTCTTCCGGTAAGTATGGGTTCTCTTTACCCCAAGATAAGCCTCTTATGATTCAGCTGGGCTCTGAATTTATCAAAGGAACTTCAGATCCAATAAATCTCATCGCAGATCCCAATGGAATTCAAAGCACGGTTCCGGCCCCCAAGCGTTTGCGCTATGTCCTCAGGAAAGCTGTCGATGGAACCCCTGCGACCTCCACCAATCTTTTACCCTCTTCAACAGCTACCACGACAACAGCCACCGTCGATTTTACGGTAGGCTTATCCGACAAATGGATTTTGTCTGATATTTCAGCTGATACGTCTACAGGAATTGCCGCAGGACTTTCAAGCTCCACAATGGAAGCGGTTGGGTCCGGTAGCCGTATCTTAGGTATTTTAGATTCGATCTACAAAGTGGAATATCTTTATAGTTCCTCGGTGTCCTCCGAAGTCTTGGATCTCCATTATCTTTCCGGTCGCCGAGAAGTTCGTGGAAGTTATGTCGACTACAATCGAAATGGTTACCCTACGGCCTCAACAGGTAATAACTCAGCCTTCAACGCCAGCACGGGTCGTCTTCATTATTTTGGTTCGCTTGGTGGATCTGTCTCTAACGATGATGCCTGGGACGAATCAATTATTATGGGTCTGGTCGCACGAAATATGATGTTCAGTTATCTTAGTTGGGGTACTAACTTTATGAAGGGTCTAACTCCAGTGATGCCGACCCTCGCTGAAACTAATACCCTGACTCATCTACACCCCATGTTGGCCTACCTACAGGGTCAAGCCGATTTGATGATCGCCTCCGCCCTCAGTTCACCCTTTTTGTCCGATACGTACCTGGGCGGTCTGACGATTCGAGATATCCGAAACTTGGGCGGTCTGAGTTCCGCAGATAAAAGCCCTTATTCGGCACCCGTCATCACGGCCTTAGGTTGGGAAATTCTTCTTAAAGCTAACGCCATTACTTCTCCCGGTAGTTCAACAGATTGGGCGAAGTTGGATCCTGCAAAGACTTTAAAATACTTCGTGACATCTTTTGATGCTCTATCTCAAGATTGTCCGAATATCTACCGCCAGGTCGCTCGGCTTCAAGAAACTAAAACAGCTGCTGATCCTGTGGATCTTGCGTCTCTATTCACCGATACCGCTCTCACGCCTCTTCTCGCACCCTTTAATATTACGTGGCCCCGTCCGGTCGTTAATTCTATTCCGGTCGTTCGCTATGTTCAGGACTACAGCGCTCTCACTTATGTATTTGGGGCTCCTACGACCCTGCCTTCCATTGCTTTCACAATGGCGAATGCGAATCTCTTAAATGGTTTTTATCCCAATGCTTCTGAAGGTGAAATGGCCCTCGGACGTATGGCTCTATCTGTCGACACAGCCTACTACCTAACGGTTAATGCTTCCGTCTCGCTTCCGGCGGGATCGATTTCGCTCGATATTCCCACTGCAGGCTACCAATACCTGTATCCAGGCACAACGAATCCAACCCGTATTGTGCTGAGGGGTAACGCTTCTTCGCCCGTCATTCACAACTTTTTATTCCGGGTCAATAGTGCGCTGACCGTCCTCCCGCCTCACACGGTCACCGTGACATTAACTCCGACCAACTAATCCTATGCTGCAAACGGCTTCACAGACTCTTTCGAAGCGAATCCCCTTTGTTCCTCACATAGCGATCGTTCTAGGTTCTGGTTTAGGTTCGCTGATGAAGAGCCCCGAAGCCCAGCGGGGTGTGCTCATTAAGTTTAGCGATCTTCCTGGTTTTCCAGAGCAAACCGTTGAAGGACACACCGGCGAAATGATGTTTTGTGAACTTGAAGGAAAAAAGGTAGTTCTCCAGTCAGGTCGCTTTCACTACTACGAAGGCCATCCGATGTCTATTGTGACCGCACCAATGTATTTATACGCCTCACTAGGGATCCCCATCGTGCTGCATACGAATGCGGCAGGGGCTATTAATCCTGCGTATCAAGTTGGTGAATTAATGGTTATCAAAGATCACCTTAACTTCACAGGAACTAATCCCTTATTGGGCCCCAATAATCCCGTGGGTCCCCGATTCCCAGATATGTCAAATATGTATGACCCTGAGTTACGTCAATGCATCCACCGTGCCGCTTCAAAAGTGGGCAAGAATCTTCAAGAAGGAGTTTATATCGGAGTCCTGGGACCTTCTTACGAGACTCCGGCTGAGATTCGAGCCTTCAGAACCCTCGGTGCGGATGCTGTGGGGATGAGCACGGTTCCAGAGGTTATTGCCGCAGGTCATGCAGGACTACGAGTCGCCGGAATCAGTTGTTTATGCAATATGGGCGCAGGTATGCTACCTGTTCCCTTGAATCATCACGAGGTTCTCGCTGCGGGTCAAAAAGCAGCCAAGGATTTCGAAAGTGTCGTACGTCAGTTTGTTCGAGATCTCGTGGTTTAATATCACTCTTCCGAAGGCTCTTCTCGGAGCTTTTCGATCACCCTTATATCCTCTAAGGTACTTGTATCTTGATGGGAATGTTGACCTCGCGCTAAATCCCTCAATAGGCGACGCATAATTTTTCCACTCCGTGTTTTAGGAAGCCCTTCCGCAAAGCGAATTTCGTCAGGACGAGCTAAGGCTCCTATTTCACGGCTCACATGAGACTTGAGTTCATCGGATGTGACATTGCCCCCGGCTTTTAGGGTGACAAAAGCCACAATTCCTTCCCCCTTAATTTCATCCGGTCGACCTACTACCGCCGCTTCGGCAACAGTGGGATGAGATACAAGGGCACTCTCAATCTCAGCGGTTCCTAATCGATGTCCGGAAACATTAAGGACATCATCTACTCGACCCATCAGCCAAATATTGCCTTCATTATCCCGACGGGCTCCATCTCCTGAAAAATAAACGCCTTTGATTTCGCCATGGTAGGTCTTTCGATAACGGTCGGGATCTCCCCAGATCCCTCTCAATTGTGATGGCCAACTGGACGTAATCACTAAAAAACCGGAATTCTGCGATCGCCCCTCTCGGTCTTGAATATCAATTTCAATTCCAGGTAACGGTCGTATGGCGCTACCGGGAATCGTGATATCTACCCCAGGAATGGGAGCAATCATCATCCCTCCAGTCTCGGTTTGCCACCAAGTATCCACAATGGGACATCGGCCTCCCCCCACTTCTTGGTGGTACCAGAGCCAGGCCTCAGGATTAATTGGTTCACCTACAGATCCTAAAAGTCTCAAGGAGGACAAGTTATGTTTTTTTAGATGTTCTTTGCCTAGTCGGATAAAAGTACGAATCGCCGTAGGCGCTGTATAAAAAATTGAGATTCGATAGTGTTCAATTAGTGACCAAAATCGATCTGGGTGCGGGTAAATCGGATTCCCCTCATAGATAAAAATAGTTCCGCCCTCTTGGAGAGGTCCATAGATCACATAACTGTGGCCGGTGATCCATCCTGCATCGGCAGTACACCAATAAATATCTGTGGGTTTCAAATCAAGCACCCAACGGGTGGTTAACTTGGTCCATAAAAGGTAGCCCGCAGTTCCATGTTGAATGCCTTTAGGTTTTCCGGTTGATCCGGAAGTGTACAGCAAGAAAAGAGGATGTTCAGCTGGGACGCTTTCTGGATAACCCCTTGAAATATCTACTTCCTTCAGGAGATCTGACCACCAGATATCTCGGGAAGCCTGCATGGTAACTGGCTGCCCGGTGCGACGAACCACAATAACTTTTTCAATAGTGGGTGACTCTGCCACAGCCTCGTCTGCAATATTCTTTAACGGCAATGATTCTCCTTTTCGCCACCCTCCATCCGCGGTAATCAACAGTCGTGCTCCAGCATCCTGGATCCGACTCGAAAGCGATTCTGCAGAGAATCCTGCAAAGACTACTGAATGAGTTGCTCCTACTCGTGCACAAGCCAATACCGCAATGACCATCTCTGGAATCAACGGAAGATAGATTGCCACTCGATCACCTTGATGGATACCCAGTTGTCGAAGAGCGGCTGCCATCATAGTCACTTCCTTCAACAGAGCTTGATAAGTGAGACTCTGTTTATCTCCCGGCTCTCCTTCGAAAATCAAAGCCGTTTTCTGAGCCGTGGATGAATTCATCCATCGGTCTAAGCACTGAACTGAGGCATTAAGAAAGCCCTCTTGAAACCACTGAGGATTCTCAAAACTCCCCCGATAGACCGTCTGAAAAGGCCTATCCCACAGAAGTTCTTCTTGAGCTAAGCGCCCCCAGGTTTCTAAACGGTTTTTGTTAAACTGTTCGCGGAGAAAGTTATAGTGAGATAACGGGAGGTTAGAAGCGTTCTTAAAGGCTTCCGAGGGATGAAAATGACGGGATTCTGAGGATAGGCTCTCAAGATCAGACATGTTTCAGCGCCGGGATGATCTACATTTTAGAAACGGTTTCAAAATAATGGGCGAAGGCCGCCATTCCCCCACCTGCTTGTTCCCAATCGTAATTCTCATTCGGAGCGTGATACCCATGACTTGGTAGCGAAAGTCCGAGGAAATAAACTTCTGAACCGAGTATATCTTCCATGGTTTTTACCGCACCAATACTTCCACCTTCTCGGGTAAACACGCAAGTCTCACCAAAAGCAAATTGATACGCTTCGCGAATTGCCTGAGCATAAGGACCAGTGACGTGCCCTTTGAAAGGGGCTAGTCCGTGTTCTTCATGGACAAGGACATCTGGATTCTTTGAATGGACAAAAGCTTTGATACGAGCCATTGTTGAAGCCTCATTCATGGCGGGCACTAAACGGCAGGAAAGTTTAATTTCAGCTCTTGGCGCTACGGCACTCTTGATGCCCGGGCCTGTGTAGCCCCCCACCACTCCGTGTACTTCCATCGTGGGCATCCCCCAAACTGAAGTGAGGATTTCCACTGGATTCTGAGTTCGAACACCTTTGAGTTGATGATCTTTCATAAATGTTTCAGTGGTGAAACCACTTACACGCCAACCCTCTAGTTCTTCAGCTGAGGGGGGAATCACTTCATCATAAAAACCGGGAATTAAAACACGACCCGAATTTCCATCTACCATTTGCCCTACTAAAGTGATGAGTTCGCTCAAAGGATTCCTAGCCGCTCCACCAACAACGCCACTATGAAGATCGTGATCGGCTGTTTCGAGTGTGAGACGGAATCCTTTGAGTCCACGCAATCCTGCAGGCGTACTAGGTTTACCTCGTGTGATCCAAACAGTATCACTGACCACAATCGCATCTGTTTTCAATTTATCTTTGTGTGCATTTAATCCCTTTTCAAAATTAGGGGACCCAATTTCTTCTTCAAGTTCCCATAGAAAATGCATATTAATGGGTACCCCAGCCCGATGAGCTGCGACGGCTCCAAAAAAAGCGCTCAAGGCAGGACCCTTGTCATCCGTACTCCCACGACCCCGATAAGTATCCCCATGAATCGTAAATTCAAAAGGCTCCGCCGTCCACTCGGGTTCATTTGCTGGCTGCACATCCATATGGT
>CAWULW010000035.1:0-6405 GCA_963923615.1 uncultured Holophagaceae bacterium | reverse complement strand
TCTTAGTCTTTTTTAAAAAAAGAAGTGGGGGATGGTGGTGTGGCCTATCCACGACGCTTCTTCTGGTTCGAACCTGTATTCCTCTTGCGGGCGAGTATCCTGCTACGGGTGCGGTTTGGGTGCTTTTCCCCATCGCTCTATCAATGACTTTTATCTTTTTGTATGATCAGTCCTTTTGGGACACCGATTCAAGATAAGATCAGTCTTAATCCTTACAGCAGAGAAAACATGAATCCACGATGGAACCCTCTCAATACTTTTTTTCTTTTGGGAACCCTGGTTGCCTCTGTTGTTTTAGTTCCTCTGCATCTTTACCTCAATGGCTTTATATGGTCAGAATGGATTGCGTGTTTTGTCATGGTTTTTCTCATTGGAACAGCCATTAGTGCGGGATATCATCGTCTCTTTTCTCATAGAGCCTACCGAGCTGTGGCCCCAATTCGGTTTTTATGGTTAGTCATGGGTGCAGCAAGTTTTGAAAATTCGGCTCTCAAATGGGCCAGTGATCATCGTATTCATCATCAGTTCTCCGAGGACCCCGACAAGGATCCCTACCCTATTTCAAAAGGATTTTGGCATGCACATTGGGTGTGGGTGATGGAAAGTGAAGAAAAACCTCTCATCGGAGTGACGGATCTAGAAAAAGATTCCATGATCATGTGGCAGCATCGCAATCACTTCCTTATTGGCGCTATCTTTTCCACTCTTCCGATATGGTACGGATTAGCCACGGGATCTGTTGGGGGCTATGTGATTATTGGTGTCCTCCTTCGTATTGTCCTGACGCACCATACGACTTTCTTGATAAACTCCATGGCTCATTGGTTTGGTAAAAAGACCTATTCCAACGAAGAGAGCGCCAAAGATAATTTCTTACTTGCTCCTCTCACCTACGGAGAAGGATTTCATAATTTTCACCATACATGGCAATGGGATTATCGAAATGGAGCGCGGTGGTATCAGTGGGACTCAACTAAATGGCTTCTCAAAACTCTTAGTTGGACTGGTTTAGTCCATGGCCTTCGAACCGTCCCCTTAACGGAAATGCAGAAAGCAAAGGTCCGGGCGGAAATGGAGCGTCTATCAGCGAAGTTAACTCGCATCAAACCTGACTTAAGGGCGACCCTTGAAAATCATTTGATGCATGCAAAAGAACGATTAGTCGGTTGCTTGAGCGCTGTGGAGCAATGCCGAAAACAACATCGAGATATCAAGGCTCAATATAAAAAGGACCCTCATTCGTTTGACAAAATCAAGGCTGAGTGGAATTTGAGGGTTACTCAAGAAAAGCGTATTCTACGAGATGCATGGCGACAATGGCGTGCGGTTCAAAAACAGATCCGCGTGAACCTTGGCCAGCCTATCCTTTAAAGCCCTTCTTTGTAGGATAATTGGGAGAGCAGTGAAAAGGAGAGGATATGGCCCAATTTGATTTGATCGTCATTGGCTCTGGTCCAGGTGGATATGTGGCTGCCATACGAGCTGCACAACTAGGACTCCAAACTGCTTTAGTAGAGAAAGATGCGGGTCTGGGAGGTACGTGTCTCTGGCGGGGGTGTATTCCAGCCAAAACTTGGTTGGAGAGTGCTCATCGATTTGAGCAAATGGCATCGCTAAAAGAATTTGGGATCGACAATGTAGATGTCTCAAAAATGAAGGCTGATCTCAGTGCCATCGTGACTCGAAAGGGAAAGATTGTCTCTAAAAATGCTAAGGGTATTGAATTTTTAATGAAGAAAAATAAAGTTACTGTTCTTAAAGGGTATGGAAAGTTGATGGGATCAGGCAAGGTCGAGGTGAAAGGGGAAACGACCGAAATCCATACCGCAAGAAAGATCATCCTTGCAACGGGATCGGTTCCAAGAGAACTGCCCGGTCTTGAAACGGATGGCCAGCATATTCTCAATAGTGACCACATCTTAGATCTCACAAGTTTACCTAAACACTTAGTAATTTTAGGTGGGGGAGCTATTGGAGTTGAGTTTGCTTCCACATTTGCTCGTCTGGGCTCAAAAGTGACTCTGGTTGAATTAGCAGATCGATTGTTGCCCATCGAAGATGAGGCGATCGGAATCGAACTGGCTAAAATCTTAACTCGATCCTATAAAATCGAGTGCAAAATTAAAACCAAAATTGCTTCCATTGAAAAGAATAAAGATCATCTGATATGTCAACTTTCTGGGGAGTGTAATGATCGTATCGAAGCGAGCCATGTATTAATCGCAGCCGGACGTACTCCGGTCACGTCCAAGATTGGGATTGAGTCGACTCGTGCGAAAACTGACAAAGGCTACGTTCAGGTCAACGAATTTATGCTCACGGCTGAAGAAGGACTCTACGCTATTGGTGATATCGTCAATACACCATGGTTAGCGCATGTTGCTTCTGATGAAGGGATTGTGGCTGCCGAGCATGCGGCCCAATCTCTAGGAAAACCTGTGGTTCCGCATCCTATCAATTACGCACGCGTACCCAGCTGTACCTATTGTGATCCCGAAGTCAGTAGTATCGGACTTACCGAGCAAAAAGCTAAGGATCAAGGTTACTCGGTCACCGTAGGTCAATTCCCTTTCATGCCGATGGCTAAGGCCAATATTCTTGGTGAAGCTCACGGCTTTATCAAAATCGTATCGGAGGCGACCTATGGGGAAATTTTAGGAATCCACATTATTGGACCTAAGGCAACTGAATTGATTGCATCTTCGGTGGCTCTCCTCGGAGGTGAATTCACTGTACAAGCATTAATCAATACCATGTATCCTCATCCGACCCTCAACGAAGTTTTCCCTGAAGCTGCCCGGGCTGTGCGCAAGCAATCCATCAATATGTAGGCGTCGTATGTTTCACTGGACTCAACCTTCACCGCGCTGCACTCAATGGCTGAACAACTATCAAATGGACCATCGTCATCCCACCAATCATGTGATTCATTGTTTTGGGATTCCCTTGATATACATATCGCTAATGGGACTTCTGAATCTTCTCCTTTGGAAAGGTTATGGGCTTGGGAACATTGGGCTCTTAGGTGTTGTACTTTTCTACGTGATTCATGATACGAAGGCATCCTTAATTTTGATTCCTTGCATGCTGTTAGGAAGTTGGATTTCAAGTCATCTCACATGGACAGTTTCCGCAACGATCTTTATGCTCTCGTGGATAGCCCAAATCTTAGGTCATCGGATTTATGACCAAAATAATCCCTCCACCTACAAAAGTCTTATTTACTTGTTGGTGGCTCCGCTGTATTTAATTGATCCATGGATTTGGGATCGCCCTAGTCGCTCATCATCTTAGGGGTTTTGCGAATGAAGTTCCACTCGCCCCATGAGACTGAAGTCAAAATCCGAATTCCTAATATTGAATCGACTCGTACACTTTTAGAAAGCCTTAGTTTTATTTTGGAAACTGAACTCCAAGAAGAGGTCAGCACACTCTGGGACAGAGAGGGTAGCCTCAAAGCACACCATGCTGCCTTACGTCTCAGAATCTATAAAGGTCAAACGTCTTTGACCTTTAAGGGGCCGAGGATTCCTCACCCCGAATTCAAGATACGTCCTGAATCCGAGGTGACGGTGAGTGATCCTATTCAAATGGAATCAATTTTAAAGAACTTAGGCTATCAGCCTGTCCTATCCATGATCAAACAACGAGAGATTTGGAGACGACCAGAACTCGTTGCATGTATTGATCTCACTCCTTTTGGGTGTTTTCTAGAAGTTGAGGGTGAAGCACCAGCACTCAAATTAGCATTAGAAACTCTGTGCACGGACCCGGGAAGAATTGAGAAACGAGATTATCCAACCCTATACGAGGCTCATCGGTAAGACTTAAATAACGTCTCAAAGGCTTGCTATGAATGAACACTAAAAAGAGGCCCTAAGGCCTCTTTTTAGTGCCAATAATCCTGAAGAGATTATTTCTTTCCTAGCGTATCTTGCCATCGTGCAGCAGCCAGACCGAGGACGGCCAAGAAGAGGCCCTTTTCGGGAGGAAGCCCGAATCCAACGAAACTAAGAAGGGCAAGGGCATAAGCCGCATGCTCTAAAACGCTGAGGACTTTCAAAATCATTTCCATCAAACACCTCCAGGGTTGATCCCATACGGAAAATATAGCACAGCTTAATTAGGTGAGAGCAAGCCTTAAAGGTAAGGCCATCCGCTAGTGCCTAGGAGGGCTCGTCTTCGGCCACTAATCAGCTTTTTCGTCTTTAGGAGTTTCCGCAGGTAAGGTATAGTCAACGAGCTCAACTAGCGCAATATCCGCAGCATCGCCTAGCCGATGAGACCCTTTAATGATACGGGTATAGCCCCCGGGCCGATTTTGGAAGCGGCTAATAAAGTCAGAGCCAAAAATCTTTTGAACTACTTCCTTATTGCCAAGTCGAGCAAGTACCAAACGTCGATTGGCAACTGTATCTTTCTTGGCAAGAGTGATAAAGGGCTCTACAAATGATCGCAACTCTTTGGCTTTTGGCAACGTGGTTTCGATTCGTTCAAATTTTAAGAGCGCAATCGCTAAATCTTTCATCAGGGCCTTACGAGGATTACTACCTCGACCAAGACGACGACCTGCAACATTGTGACGCATAGCAACTCCAGAGTGTTTAGTTCTTTAAACTTCAGTTTCCAATCGCATTCCGAGTGAAAGACCAATTCGACTAAGTTCATCTTTGATTTCTTGAAGAGACTTCTTACCAAAATTCTTAGTTTTCATCAATTCGGATTCGGTACGTACCACCAAATCGCCGATGGTAGAAATCATTGCGTTACGTAAACAGTTGTTGGCACGAACCGAAAGTTCAAGTTCCTCAACGGGTTTGTTTAACCACGAATTAGTTTCGGCGGCTAATGTTGCAGGTACCGATTCAATCTCTTGGAAATCTTCATCCTGACGAACAAAAACTAAATAATGCTCACGGAGAATCATTGCGGCATCCGACAATGCTTCACGGGGCGACACGGTTCCATTCGTCCAAATCTGTAGAACCAATTTTTCGTAATCCGTGCTTTGACCCACACGAGCGGGTTCTACCATGTAGTTAACTCGTGTAATGGGACTGTGATTGGTATCCATCGGAATGTAACCCAACCCAAAAGCGTCATTATGATTACGATCAGCAGAGACGAATCCTCGGCCTGAGCTGACAACTATCTCGATCTCGAGCTCACCATCTACGCCTAATGTGGCAATGTGAATGTTCCCATCTAACACTTCCACGTTTTGATTAGTTTGCAGAGCGGAAGACTTCACAATGCCTTCCCCTTTGGCAGAAAGGGTCATTTTTTGAGATTCCGTTCCATGGAGTTTCAGAGGGATGGCACGAAGGTTCAAGAGAACATTGGTGACATCTTCATGAACGCCAGGGAGTGTGGAAAATTCATGCTGGACACCCTTGATCTTGACATTGGTAATGCCTGCACCTTGGATTGAGCTGAGGAGGACGCGTCGTAAACTGTGGCCGACGGTCGTGGCAAACCCGCGCTCGAATGGAAACGCAACGAATTCACCGTACGAATCATTTTCACCCGAGAGGGTCGTTTCAGAAAAGCGTGGACGTTGAAAATCAATAAGACTGAGCATGGAAACCCCTTAAGTTATTTGCTGTAAAGCTCAACGATGAGCTGTTCATTAATTTCAAGCGTGATGTCTTCACGAGTAGGATGGGCAAGTACTTGCCCTTTAAAAGATGCGGAGTCGAGCGATAGCCATTTAGGAATCCCACGACCGGCAGCAATTTCTAGATTGGCCTTCACTGTTTCATTATTTTTGGCTTTGTTACCAAGTTCCACGGCAACACCAGGTTTAACTTGGAAAGAAGGTACATCAACACGTTTGCTGTTCACCATGACATGACCGTGCATAACCATTTGTCTTGCCGCCGTTCGACTAGGGGCAAAGCCTAATCGGTATACGACATTATCGAGCCGGCTTTCGAGAAAGGATAAAAGGTTATGTCCAGTGACTCCCTTTCGGGCATCTGCTTTGGCAAAGTAGAGACGGAATTGTTTTTCAAGCACACCGTAGATACGCTTTACCTTTTGTTTTTCTCGGAGTTGTAGTGAATATCCCGTAGGTTTTTTGGTTTTAGCCGCTCCATGCTGTCCGGGAATTTTCCCTTTACGGGTCTCAAAGGAACAACTTTCCTTAAAGCACCGATCGCCCTTGAGATAGAGCTTCATGCCCTCACGTCGGCAAAGTCGGCAAACTGCATCAATGTATCGAGCCATAATTTTCTCCTATACTCGTCGACGCTTGGGTGGACGACAACCGTTATGGGGGATGGGCGTAACATCACGGATACTAGTCACAGCGATTCCGGCAGCATTGATGGCACGGATAGCGCTTTCACGACCAGCTCCAGGACCGCTGACGCGAACATCTACAGAACGGACGCCGTGCTCTTT
>CAWULW010000034.1:0-6442 GCA_963923615.1 uncultured Holophagaceae bacterium | reverse complement strand
TTCGTCGGCAGCGTCAGATGTGTATAAGAGACAGGAGTTAAGGTTGCTGAAGCAGAATTTGTATCCATGCTACAGTCCTTACCCAATGGAGGTATTTGATGGCTCGAATTATTCATCCCACTTCGATTGTTAGTCCTAAAGCCGAACTTGGTAATGATGTAAGCATTGGCCCATTTTGTACCGTTGATGCCACGGCCGTCATAGGAAATAATACCGAACTACGTAGCCACGTTATTATCGGACCGTATACAACTCTTGGGACAAATAATATTATTTACCCCTTTGTGTCTATTGGGCTAGAGCCTCAAGATCTTAAGTTTGATGGCGAAGTCACTAGCTGTATCATTGGTGATAAAAATACCTTTAGAGAAGGAGTCACTATTAATCGAGGTACCCAAAAGGGTGGCGCTATCACTCGAATAGGGAACGATAACTTTATGATGACTTCCGTTCATATTGCTCACGATTGTCAAGTAGGTGATAAAAATATCTTTGCCAACCACGCTACGCTAGCTGGCCATGTCCAGCTAGGATCAGACTGTAACATTGGTGCCTTTTCTGCTATCCATCAATTTTGCCGAGTAGGGAATCACGCTTTTTTGGGAGGTTTTACTGTTGCTACTCTAGACTGCATGCCCTTTATGAAAACTGTTGGTACCCGAGAGACCAAGAGTTATGGAGTTAACTCGATAGGCCTTGAGCGCAAAGGATTTAATCGTGATCAAATCGCTAATCTTAAAGAAGCACACCGGATATTATTTCACGGAGGCCTTGAGCGCGATCAAGCCCTCGAGCAAGTTCTATCTAAATATAGTAGTAGCCCGGAAGTTGTCTACCTAATAGATTTCGTGAGAGACAGCGTTAGAGGTATTCATCGGGGATAAGTTAAAGCAATTCTAGTCGAGCTAAATGCTCAGACTCGCTTATTGGTATATTTTTTTCATCACTTAAAACTTTTCCATCCCTAAGTTTAACAATTCGATGAGCTTTTCGAGCTATATCTTCTTCATGAGTAACGAGAATAATAGTGTTTCCTTTTTGAAAAAGCTCCTCAAAAAGAGCCATGATTTCAACGGATGTTTTTGAGTCTAAGGCTCCAGTTGGTTCATCGGCAAGAAGGATAGAAGGATTGTTGACAAGAGCCCTGGCAATAGCCACTCGTTGACGTTGTCCCCCTGATAGTTGATTGGGAAAACTTTCTGTTCTTTGCCCAAGGCCAACATTGTCTAAAGCTTGCCGTGAGCGACTATGCCGGTCTTCAGGGGCAGTTCCGGAATAGACCAAGGGTAATTCTACATTTTGAAGTGCAGTTGTTCGCGCAAGAAGGTTAAATGTTTGAAAAACAAATCCAATCTCTTCATTGCGAATCTGAGCTAATTCATCATCTGTCATGACTGAAACATTTTTATTGTTTAATTCATATGTTCCACTTGAAGGAGTATCAAGACATCCAATTAAATTCATCATTGTAGACTTACCCGAACCCGATGGCCCCATAATCGCAACATACTCACCGCGAAATATCTCCAAATTGATTCCATCTAGGGCCCGGACTTGAAAGTCGCCCATTTCATAGATTTTTTTTACATCTTTAAACCGAATAAGTGGTGCATTAGACATGCGATTACTCCATGAGTCCTAGATTATCAAGGAAGAGAACAGTTAAGTTCTTCCGGGACTTTAAATCCCCCATTGGACCTATTTCTCGGCCGAATGGCCCTAATCGAGCCCCCCATGAGTACTTTTAGTCCCCTTCGTACAATCCACTTGTATACCAAATTTGTTCGATGAGAGCCTTATGAATTGCAAAATACTCGTATGCAGTAGCGTAAAACTTTTGCATGAGACTCAGATCCTCAGCTACGGGAATTACCCCAATGGAGTCAATACCGTAAACATCTGAGAGATAAAGCGCACGAGCTATGTGGGATTTTGAAGTAACCAGCAAGATTTTATCAATTTTATAGTAACTTTTAATGCGATAAAGACTTTCTCGTGTTCTAGTACCCTCGATATCCTGAACTATCACATCCTCGGGAATTCCTTGTATTTTCATCCAGTTAGCCATTACCTTAGGCTCATTGTAAAAACGAGAACGTCCGTCTCCACTAAGAATTAGTTTAGTAACCTTAGTGGCAAACCATAGTGCTTTTCCTGTTGTCAATCTCTCCTCAAGTCTTTTGCCGGGATCTCCGTTTTTATTAACAGAACTTCCAAGTATCAGAGCAGGTAGTTTTAATTGAGGGACCCGGTCAGCAGTAAAAATTCTATCCTCAAATCTTTTTGGGAACCAAATAAGCGCCCACTGCACGTCAAAAAACAATAGGATCAAGAAGAGGCCAAAAAGTCTCTTTGACTTACCCGCCTTTATTGCACATCGTTTCTGTTTGGCAAAACCCAATGTCAGATTAGAATAAGAATCAAGATTCATTTCACTTTAACACTATAAAAGAGTCTTCAATTATTCAAATGATGGAAAAGAAAATTTACCCTAGCCTAATATCTTTCTTGGAAAGAGCCTACTTATTTCTTGTTCTTTTTTTGGTTTCGACGACCGTGGCTTGTTTTAGGGCTTCGGGTTCTCCGAATCCTGTAGCGACGCTAGCAGAAATTCCAATGATCGGCGGCGATAGGGTCAGGGGGATGAAGGCTTCAGCAGGTCCGGGCGATTTCTTTTTTCAAAATGATTATTTAGCTATTTCAGTAGATGGAGCTAAATTCGGCCAAGCCTTTGGTCAATTTCATAACCCGTCCCTTGGTAAATATTTTCCCTCTGGGGGAGCTATTTTGGATTTTAGTGGAGTGAAATTAGACTCCTCATACAGTCGTTATCTCCCCAGCGACGACATGATCGAAAGACTTGGAGTTGTAATTAATCAAGATCCTGAACTTCCCCTAGTCTTTTCAAGTTTTACTCCTATTGTCACTAGTGATGGTTTAACTTTGGATATGATTGGAAAAGTTCAAGATCCAACACAAAAACTACCTGGGGTTATAAGGGACAGTCTCAACTGCTTATCAAGTGTAGTCGTCAGTCAGCAAATTAAGTTAGGCAGCAAGTCTAGGTATTTAACAATCGTTACCACTATCACGAACAATGGTACGTCCACTCTTCCAGTTAGAAATATTAGCGATTTTCTCCATCAAGGAGGTGGTGGATACCGTATTGTGGTTCCAGCTTACGGTTCATTTTCTCTAGACTCAACCGGAAATCCCACTACAAGAGTCTCTAATTGGGGAGTCAATATTCCTCAATCTAATATTGTAAATGGCACCGATTTTACTTTGCCTCTGCAAACAAGCGTGAGAGCCCCATATGTGTTATTCATAGGTTCAGAGCCTTCAGACGACACATTAGATCAGCACTCTAGTATTGGCATCTTGCCTGTCACTGACGGACAAGTGCTAGTCGCAAGTGATTCCCAGGATTCACTTGGTAATCCTAGACCTATTTTTCCATCACGTGTCCTGATAGGTAGCAAAGAAATCAGTGCCCTTAGCCCAAATTCATCCATTAAATACGAACGAAGATTCTATATTACCTCTGGCTCCTCAGGCGACCCTGCAATACTGCCAAGTGAAACCACAAGTATTCAGAATCTACTTCTTTCAGAAAGTCATACCTTAAGAGGCTTAGATATTGGAGCAGTTCAGTTCGGCACCTTTGGAACGGGTCAAAGAAAGGGTTATGCTGCTACTGAAATACGTTTTGAGCGTTTCACGGGACAAACAACAATCTCAGGCACTACCTTAAAAACAGATAGTGCCCTCTTGTCCGATCCCAATTGGAAACTAGAACGAGTCGATTGGCTAGAGGGATTTGACACCGTTGCCGATGAATCCGGGGGCACAAACCTTTCTCTTGTCTATCTCCCCCTTGTCCCAGATCCCAATATCCCGGGCTCGATGATGCCTTATCGTGTGGTTACTAAGAGTGCCCAGTATTCTAATACCTTGATCCGATTTTCAGATGCAAGTGACACAACTACCCCCACAGCTCAAAGACTGCTTCGGCCCAGAAGTATATATGCAACTGTGGATAACACTCCTTTTATTCTTGGTGAACTACTTGCCCCAGAAAGATCTCTGCTCGTCAACAGTAGCGGTGAAGTTATCAACGCCATCGTCACTCCTCATGCGTTTACGGTCAAGGAAATTGGAACAGATCTTGTATCTCAATATGCCCCAGCAACCATCATGTTTGCTGGGCTTAATCCATCAGGACAAATGATGGAAAATTTGGATCCCAAGATGCAAAGGACTCGAACAAATGGTGCTTTTTATGATGTCATGGGCAAAGACATATACCTTCTCTCGTCTACATCTGGAGCCAATCAATTTGCATCTGGTAATTCAGTTTTTGGTTCTGCTTTTCAAACAGCTAATCTTTCTCCTTTTGTAGGATATTTTCCCACAGGATCGTATCTAGGAATTGCCTTTAGGGGCCCTCTTTCTCTACCTGATATAAAAAACTTCATGGCTTACAACGGAAACGATTCTAATTCACATGATTTCGCCTTGTCACCTCTCAAGATGCCTTCAGGGTGGATCGCATTTGATCTTCCAGGGCCAACGCAAAAAACAACAGGCCATATGACCCCCTCAGAGCAGTTGAGCTCAAGTTTGGCTCAAGGCCTTCAAGTAGTAGGTCGAACTGACGTGGATTATTTTATCGACGCCGAATCGCTATACAACAGGTTTCGTCAACAATTTTTAACTCCCGGAATTGACCCAACGTCTCGCACTCCAATAGGTGATTCCCCCTATATTGTCCCCTCCAGGACCGGCAGTTTTGCTGAAGGTCCTGCAACGGGTCTTTTTACGCCCAAAGTTTCTTCGACGCAGTTCGGAGGTGCTGTTTCCTCTTCTGCATGGACCCTAGCAGATTTTATTAATCAGGGAGGACACGCTTATACAGTTGTCCACCGTCCCCGTGGTCCCCAAGGGCTCTTTACTGTCAATAATGGAATTAACCCATCTTCTCCTTTGGGAGTAGGAGCCAATAGTTGGTGGGCTACAACGTCATCACTTTCTGGGGGAAAAAAAACAGGTGATTTTGACGCCATTGAACTTATCAGATCTGAATCATTTGACCCATTAAACCCCACGGCATGGTGGAGTGAATTCTTGGCTCTCAGACAAGACTGGTTCAATTTAATTGGGAAACAAACACCCTCAAAATTCACAAAGGGCCTTGGTCTAAGTAGTGCATTAGTTAGCATAGATACTCAAGTTGGTTCGGCTAGATCCTATCTCAATATAGGAAATGCCAGCCTCGCTCAATCTGATTTGAGTTCAGTGTTAGGAGCTCTTCAGTCAGGAAGGGTAGTTGCTAGCACAGGTCCTCTAGTAATCCCTGCAGTTGGGTCCGTAGGTCCGGGTGGGCTCGTCTCAACCGGTACTCCAATATCATCCGTGTCTTTGGATTTGAATGTTTACTGTCCCGATTGGGTTCCTTTAGACCAAATTAGGGTTGTATTAAATGGAATAGTGGTATCTACACTCACCAAATCAAATCTCACAATCGATATCAATGACAGTCGTCACTTTACTGCCAGTCTTAGTATTCCAATGTCTTCTGTTGCTTCGGGAAAAGGAGCTTGGTTAGTTGTTGAAGCCGGAGTGCCTCTAAATATGAGCGGAGTTTACGCTCCCAATACTTTGTGGTCCAAGTATTCAAAAGGGCTATATCCAATAGCGGTTTCAAATCCCATCTTTATTAATGTATCCGGATCAGGTTACACTCCTCCTCTGCCCTAAATTTAATTAAGAGGTGTGCGTGGCGGAGTGGTTAAATCAAGTCCCCGAAGATGTTGATGCAGAAAGGTCTTTATTGGCCACATGTGCGGGCTCCGGAGCCCGTGAAGTCGCAGCTGATGTAATTTCCATTTTGGATGAAGATGACTTTGTAGTTCCCAAACATCGGATCGTATTCAAGGCACTCAGGTCACTTCTGCAAAATCAAATAGAGATAAGTGCCATCACCCTCAAGGACATAATTGATCAAAATGGAGAATTAAACTTGTGTGAAGGTTTTATCGGCATCACGGATTTGCTAGCAAGTCCCGAAGTAGGTGAACCTATTGTTTTAGCCGATTTGATTCGCCGAAAAACAAAATTAAGAAAACTTATTAAACTTAGTTCTCAAATGGGTCAGTCAGCTGGAATAGATGAAAAAGATCCGGAATTACTCATTGAGGAAATTGCCAGTCAACTCTACCGTCTTAAGGAGAGTTCTGATCTCAGACGCAAGGGTTTAATGAGCACTGAACGGGTATCTGATCGCGTATTCGAACGAATTCACAAAAGACTTAAAACCAAGGGATACTTAGGTGTCCCAACTGGTTTCCCGAGTATTGACGATATTACACAAGGATTCCAAGAGGGAAATCTCGTTGTTTTAGCCGCACGTCCAGGTGTTGGTAAAACTTCGTTAGCCCTC
>CAWULW010000033.1:0-6460 GCA_963923615.1 uncultured Holophagaceae bacterium | reverse complement strand
AAGATTATTTATCTCATTGTAGACACCACAGAGGACAACATTTTTGGTGAGCCCTATGCTTTGGCTACTCGAATCATAAAAAACAAATAATATGACCTCTTGGACTAGGCATTTGAACTTCCCTGTTGTAGGCCTTACTGGGCCGATAAGTTCAGGCAAAACTCATGTAGCTAAGATTGCTAAGACTTTTGGATTTTTACATGTGAATACAGACGGAATAGCTAAAAAGATTCTAAAAGAAAACCTTGAGGTTCAAATAAAGGCATTTCAGATCGCTGGAATACACCCTTTTGATGCAGGAGGGTTGATTAATAAAGCCTTTTCAATAGCTCTTTTTTCAAACCCAGCAATGATGAGGGAATATGAATCTTATATACATCCGTTAGTGTTTGCACACGTGCGGAATCTAATCGATACTCTAACTCCTCCTTATCCTAAGGGCCTACTGATTGAATCGGCTATCTGGAGGCGTCTAGCGGCGATTCCCTATTTTGATTCAATGTGGGTCATTGAGGCACCGGAGCGACTAAGAGAAGAGCGCTTTTTACAAAAGCACCCAGAGGGTCAAATCCTCTATGCCATGATTATGAAACACCAAGATGTAACATCTTCAAACATTAAAGTACCCACGTTTTTTCTTTTTAATGATGGAAGAGATCTTCACAAAGAGGTAAAAGGGGTTATCCAAGAGACAATTGATTTATGGGGCCGCAACTAAATACAAAGAGTTTTAAAAATAGGATTGAGTACAAATGCACGAAGTTTTTTTAAAATACTATAATCATCCGTTACTTGAGAAAGAATACAAGGAAGAACTTTCCTTGGCGTTTCCCAATCTATCTCAACTCGACACCGAACAATTAGAAGATATCCAGGCTCGTTTTGGGTCCGAATTATCTTTTGGAACCGGGGGTGTCAGAGGCCTCATGGGGGCTGGAACTAATCGAATTAATCTTCCGACCATTCGGAAGGTAACTTACGCCCTTGCGCAAACAGCAAAAGATTTTACAAATGGACCTCTAACTGCTGTGGTGGGTTATGATACGCGGATAAATTCCAAGAAATATGCGGAGCATGCAGCATCCGTGCTTATGGATGAAGGATTTAAAGTATGGATATGCTCAGGTCCATCCCCAACTCCATTTTTATGTTACGCCATGAGAAAGTTACGTACCTCGTGCGGGATCATTATCACAGCCTCCCATAATCCTAAAAATTACAACGGGCTCAAGGCATATGACAACCTAGGGGGTCAGATCGTTGATTCATGGGATAAGCATATATCGGATCAAATCTTGGAATTACCGCTAATTATCGCCGCACCCTCCACGGCAATTACCGAAGCAAGATTGATACCCGCTTCGATTGAAGATGACTTTGTACATGATGCCTGCGCAGTCATGCCTTCTTGCATGAACACAAATCTCCATCCAAAGATTATGTATACTCCTTTTCATGGGACAGGCGGCCCTCTTGTTACAAGGATGTTTAAACAGGCTCAAATCCCTCTTCTACTCTCACCTTCCCAATCGATTATGGACGGAAACTTCCCAACTTGCCCAAGGCCAAATCCTGAAGAAATTAATAGTTACGCATCTGTGATCTGTGATGCTCAAAAGATAGGTGCTAACTACATACTAGCCAATGACCCTGATGCTGACCGTATTGGCTTATTGTCTCCACAAAGTGGATATATCAATGCATTAGGTAATAACTGGAAACTAATGACTGGAAATGACTTAGCATCATTAACACTAGATTTTCTGTCAAAGTTAAAACCCACGAAGGGCGTTGTTATTACCACCATCGTTACATCAGATTTTTTAAGTGCAGTAGCCAAAAAGCATGGTTTGCAAATAGTAAAAACATTAACGGGCTTTAAAAATATTGCCAACTCAATGAATCGCCTTATTGAGGTTGGCGACCCATATGTATTCAGTGCAGAAGAGAGTTATGGCATGTTAATTGATGGACAGATTAGAGATAAAGATGGTGTAAGCAGTTCCATCATTGTGGCTCAATTGATTCGGGACATAGAATCAAGAGGATTATCAGTATGGGATGCGATTACCGAACTTCAAGGCTCTACTGGCCCCTTCTATAACGATTTAATCAATCTAGAGGACGCATCTCCGGATGGACTTAAGCGATTCGGAAAATTGATGGAACAGATCAGAACCATGAGCCTCGATAGTTTTGGGGGTCTTCCGGTCATTACGAAAGAAGATTATCTGGTTGGCCTCTCCACATCACTAAACGGCCAATCGAAGGTCCTTATCGACCGCGATGATGATCCACTCAAATCTAAGCCGATACCTAAGTCAAATGTATTGAAGTATTATCTAGATGACGGGGGTTTTATTGCATTTAGGCCGAGCGGCACAGAACCAAAGCTGAAGGTCTATCTTCAGAGTTGTACCAGTTCTGAACATCTAAAGTATCTCGAACAAAAGGTACTGCATTTCCTGAATTAGATATTACCTTCATATAACTCAATCAAGAGATTTGGAACTTTTTCTAGGATCCATTGTTGGATCATCAATAGTTCACTTAAGCTAAGGGCGACTGCCTCCGGCTCTGGCGTCGGTCGAGCTACAGTGTAAATCTGTAGGGAACGGATCATTGACCCCCCATTGATCATACGTTCCAATGAAGTGGCAAAGGCATCTATTTCCTCTCGATTTGGGGGCAGCCCTCTCCACTTAAGGAAAAGGGACTGAATAGTTATTGGCCATTGTCGTGAAGTAATTTCAATGTTATGAATAATTTTGCTGAAGGGAACATGGGTTCGGTTAATTTCTTTATAATAAGCTTCGGTACCTGCATCAAGTTTTGCCCAAATTTCACCCCGATTCGCCATCATAGCTCCTATGGCTTGCACTACATGAGGGGCTAAAAGATTACTACTATCAGTGATCAAAATAATTTTGGTTTTGTAATCGGATCTAGATTGCAATATCTGTATTACTTCCTTCACTACAAGGGGTAACTCAAGACATGTCGTTGGCTCACCATCCCCAGAAAAAGCGATATCGTTTAGTCGTCGGAGATTCGATGGAATAGTCGTAAATGGGTCCATCTGGTAGAGTTGGCCATTTTCAATTACATCCAATAATTTTATACACTCCTCGCGGAGTTGAGATATAGAAATGTCAGAACGTTTTCCTGGTAGACGACGGTCTACTTCGCAGTAAACACAATCAAAATTGCAGATCTTATCCGGATTTAGGTTGATGCCTAAACTAATTCCTTTTGAGCGCCGAGACAGTACAGGATAGACATAATCAAAATCCTCCCATACTCTTCGGTGATCTTCATATGCAGCAAGCCTTGAGTTAGGCATTAAATTCTTCTATCTTGTTGCATTGGGTGATCATGTCTTTTTTCCATAGAATTGACTCTGGCTTTAGACTTTCATCTACCGCAACCATGGTGAATTCTCCGCTTGTGACGTCTTTACGTTTATCAGAAATAGGCTGATACACTTTCACTTTCAATGAGACAGTTATCGAGGTAGTTCCCGTATGAATAATGTAGGCAAAAAATTCCATGATATCCCCTGGCCTTACAGGGCTGTGAAAAATGAGCTCTGAAACCTTACGAGTCACAAAACGTCTATTGTAACTAACCAAGCTAGCTGCTATTCCAGCTGTTTGATCCATATGGGACATCATGTCCCCACCAAAAAGTGCTCCGTTAAGTCCGATGTCTTGGTCGAGAGCCATTTCGCGTTTAATAAGCATGAGATTATGTTCAATTATTAGGTGAATTAAATCAAGGATTGTAGTGTCGAACCCAATTCTGCAGGGCTTTCCACCACATGAACCCCGGCCGATTTTAGTGCATCCATTTTCGACAAAGCTGTACCTGCTCCGCCCGATATAATCGCCCCCGCATGCCCCATTTTTCTTCCAGGGGGGGCCGATTGACCAGCTATAAAAGCAACAACAGGTTTATTGAAAGATTTTTTTATCCATTCTGCTGCTTCCTCTTCAGCAGTACCACCAATTTCGCCAATCAAGATAACCGCATGAGTATCCTTATCCGCAGCGAATAATGACAGAGCATCAATATGACTTGTACCATTGACGGGATCGCCTCCGATGCCTATGCAAGTGGACTGACCAATGCCAAGAGCGCTGAGCTGACCCACGGCTTCGTATGTTAACGTACCGGATCGAGATACAACCCCAATATTACCTTTTTGATGAATATTGCCTGGCATAATACCAATCTTGCCGATTCCAGGTGATATGACTCCGGGGCAATTTGGACCAAGTAGCCGAGACTTAGGGAAATCGGAAAGCGAACGCTTGACCTTAACCATATCTAAAACAGGAATGCCTTCAGTGATACAAACGATTAACTCGATCCCTGCATAGAGGGATTCTAAAATTGCATCGGCCGCAAATAAAGGGGGGACGAAGATCATAGTGGCATTAGCTGAAGTTTGAGTGATAGCCTCCTCAACGGAATTGAAGACATCAAATCCATCGATACAAGTGCCCCCTTTACCTGGCGTTACGCCTCCAACAACTCGCGTGCCATAATCCCGGCATGCTTTGGCATGGAAAAGCCCTTCCTTTCCTGTTATGCCTTGAACTAATAGCCGAGTTGAAGGGGTAACAAGCACGGACATCGCTTCACCTATACAAGAGGGGGATTTTGTTTATCTAAATCGGATTTGAGGGCACGTAGTTTAACAAGATATGAATTTTTAAGAGCTTCAAGTTCTAAATTATCTTTGTAAATCTTGAATAAAAGAATAACAACAATAAGAAGGGAGATAACAGAGCCGACAAGCATCAGAACCGGGGTATGGAATAGAGTTAGCTCCCACTCCGAAGGACCAATCATCCAAATAAAGAAATACATGAGTGGCAATAGTCCTACAAATAAAAAAAAGAAATTCCAACCTAACCGCCAGGTACTTTGATGCATCACGTGCCGAAATTCATTTAGGAGCTCTGCATACGGATCAATTTCATGATTAAGCATGTACACCCTTGGAAGCATTTACTACTTTTATTGCTGCATCCTTTAAACTGTCGGCAACAATTAAATTTAAACCACTCTGTTTAAGTAATTCTTTCCCTTTTTCCACATTAGTACCCTCGAGTCGAACGACGACGGGTACCTTGACGTTCATTCCTTCGGCAGCTTTTATGATTCCAGAAGCCACAATATCGCAACGCATAATTCCACCGAAAATATTGATTAATACAGCTTTTACCTGGGTGTCTTGGAGAATAATTCGAAATGCATTTTTGACGGCTTCTTCACTAGCACCTCCGCCAACATCAAGAAAATTAGCCGGCGCGGATCCATAGAAATGAATAATATCCATGGTAGCCATTGCTAGGCCTGCCCCATTGACCATACACCCGATAGAACCATTGAGTTTAATGAAATTAAGATTGAATTTTGACGCCTCAATTTCTTCGGGAACTTCTTCGTCCAAATCTCGATAAGTTGCGAGTTCTGGATGTCGACCTAGTGCATTGTCATCAAGTGATACCTTGGCATCAAGAGCAATAAGAGTTCCTTGTTTGGTTAAGACCAATGGATTAATCTCGACCAAAGAGCAATCATTCTTTAGGAAGAAATCATAGAGTGAGTCGCAAAAATTCTTGAGATGTCTTACTTGCTCAGATCTCAACCCGTACTGAATTGATAGCTTTCGCAAATGAAAGTTAGTGATCCCAAGAGCTGGATCAATCGAAAAGTTGAGAATCTTTTCGGGAGTTTCGTGAGCGACTTTTTCTATTTCCACTCCACCTTCTTTGGATGCAATCAAAGAGATCCTACCAACTTTTCGGTCAACAAGAAGGCTTAAATAAAATTCCTTATCGATATCGACTGGGTCGCTTAGATAGACCTTTTTTACAATCTTTCCTTGGGGTCCCGTTTGTGGAGAAATAAGAACCATTCCCATAATTGCGCTAAATAATGATTTAGCTTCTTCGGGTGTTTTTGCGAATTTTACGCCACCCGCTTTACCGCGACCGCCTGCATGGACTTGTGCTTTAACGATTGATTGTCCACCGAATGAATTTGTAACACTAGCTGCTTCTTCGGCTGACGTCACTATCTGACCATTAGGAGTCGGGACACCATATTTCCTAAATAATTCTTTGGCTTGGTATTCATGAATATTCAATGGGTACTCCACTTTACGTTACTAAACATTTTAACTTATCCCAAGATTTGGACTAGGGAATAAGTTATTACACATGCGGAGTTTTTTCTTGAAGGATGTTAGCTGCCGGATATGGTTTTTCTCATGGCGATGGAGTAGACCATAATACCTAGTCCGGCCTTGGCTAAAATATCTGCTATCGTATAACCAATTTGAATAAAAGGTGCACTAGGCTCAAATCCTTTGAATCGAAGCAAGTAGACACAAGGGTAGAAAAGCCACGTGATTGCGATTAAATTTCGAGCATTTATAACCTGTCTC
>CAWULW010000032.1:0-6640 GCA_963923615.1 uncultured Holophagaceae bacterium | reverse complement strand
ACCTAAGCCTTCGTCGGCAGCGTCAGATGTGTATAAGAGACAGCTCGGACCCCTTGGATCAGGACACTATCGGCCATTCGGAATACTTCTTTTTGTGTTGCTTCCTGGGTACATAAAGATTTGAGCCGCTCGTTACTCACCGCAATGACGGTATCTGCCACACCCCTCAATTTCTCAAGGCCTTTATGGGCTTTTTCAAGTTTCGACTTGCCTTCCCAAGCAAAAGGAGTGAGGACTACAGCCACGGTGAGTGCATTTAATTCCTTAGCATAATTAGCCACGACGGGAGCAGCACCGGTACCTGTTCCACCCCCCATTCCTGCAGTGATGAAGACCATATCGGATCCATCAAGTTGTTTTAAAATTTCATCGCGACTCTCTTCTGCAGCGACGTAACCTCGGTCTGAATTTCCTCCCGCTCCGAGTCCACGCATCGAACTCGGACCTAGGATAATCTGATGCGGCGCCTTGCATAGGGATAAGCTCTGTTGATCGGTATTCATCGCAATAAATTCCACACCCGAAACACCGCTCTCAATCATTCGATTGAGGGCATTACACCCCGCCCCACCGACACCCACAACTTTGATACGTGCCCCTGGAATGGGCTCAGGATGGGGAAGAAAGGGAGTGTCAATCATACGATTCCTTTAGATTACTTGAAGGCTTCTAGAAGGTTGCCAAAAAACGAGGAAGGGCCGTGTCCGGATTCCTGTCGTTTGCGAATCATGTACTTAGCTGCCCCGAGGGCATTCACAAAATGGGGATTATTGACGATGGCCGGAAGGGTCTCGCTAAAGTCTAGGGGCCTTGAGATCACGACTCGAGGTCGCCCAAAGATCGTTTGGGCAAGGGTGGGTAGATGATGAAGAATCGATCCTCCTCCCACCAGATGAATCCCCCCATGAAACTCAGTGAGACCTGTTCGACTGATCTCCACTTGAACAAAGTTAAAGAGTTCCACGGCTCTAGCCTGAAGTACCTCTGCAACCTCGCTTCGAGAAATGAAACGACCTTCATCTTCAAGTTCAATTTGTTCATCGGTTACCTGTTGGGGAATCACTGATCCGTAACGAAGTTTAATTCGTTCGGCTGCGACCATACCCCCTAAGTGTTTTGTAATCTCTAGATCTCGGGTGAAATGACGACCCCCCACGGGAATAATTGCTGAGTGAAAAAGAGTCCCCAAATGAAAAATTCCGACATGGGTGAGATCTTCTCCAATATCGATCACGACCGCACTATTATCTTTATCTTGACGCGGCAAAATGGCTTCCGCGGTGGCTAGGGGCGAGTAGACCAATTCTGCCTTAGGGAAACCCGCCAAATGAGCCACCCGCTGAATATTATTGAGGACCGGTGAGGGGGCTAGAATCAGGCGAACTTCGGCTTCGAGGGATTCCCCTACCATATTGAGGGGATTTCGGACTTCTCGTTGGCCTTGAATATGATAAATCTGTGGAATCTGATGAAGCACGCTCTCTTGTTTCGCCATTTTGCATTGATTCTTAGCTTGATCCAAGACGCGTTCAATATCTTCATCGGTGATAATGTGATCTTTGGAACTGATGGTTACAGAATCACGAAGGTTTTCTCCTTTGAAGTGAATACTATTGACGGAGACAGACACTCCCTCCACTTTTTTCACATCGGCTTGAGTCATGGCCTCTTCTTTGGCTGACTTCAAAGCAGCTACAGCTTGATCCATATCATTGATGTAGCCTTGTTTGATCCCGCCTTCTGAACTCGCCATGCCTCCACCAATGACATGAAAAAGACCCTGAGCATCTAGCGTGACCACCACGGCTGCCACTTTACTGGTGCCTAAATCAATGCCAATAAAAATGGGTTGCTTAGCCATGAAGCTCCTGGATGCTACTAAGAGAATCTTACTCTCTTCGCGAATTATTTCTAGCGTTTGCGAGGAAGAAGGTCGCCGTCAATAATCGTCGGAACTCCAGTTTTGTTTTTAAGGGTGAGAATCACTTGGTTCTTAAATCTTAGGTTGACAGTTTCAATCCCGGCGCGTTCCGCAGGAGTCGAGAGCTGGCTTGTAAAAACGCTTTGAAAATTAGGAATATTGACGAGGGGGTCTCGTTCATCGAGCTTGATCGGGGCTTGAAAATCCTGGAGATATAGGACCGGGCCTTGGTCATCCCAGTGGAATTCCTCAATCAAATCAAAAAACTCTGGTTGTTGGCTTTTGATGGACTTAGCTACCCGACATAAACGAGCCAAACTGGCTGGATTCTGTAGATTGGTATCCGAAACTATGGGCAGGGGTTTTAATCCATTAGTGCTATTGAGTTCATCCATGAGGATGCCACCTTCACTCACAAGATAGACCCCTTGAGCATTGACCATCCATAGATAAGGTTCTTTCTCATCGACTATGACGACCAATCGATCCGGAGGGTCTTTACTCAGGTTGATGGACTGAATCCAAGGTTTATCCATCAAAGCCTTCATGAGCGGCTCCGCATTGAACCAAAGCAAGGGTTGCCCGAGACTCAAATCTTCCGAGAGTTTCTGAATCTCGACCTGTCGTTTAGGTGAACAGCCCGTAATACGAACCTCTTGGACGCTCAGGGCTTTGAGGTGTAGGAGTCGATAGGTCAAACGAGAAAGCCCCCAAGCGAGCGTCAGGACAATCACAATGACTAGAATGAGTCGGACTCGATTAAACCACGGACGCTTGGGCTGTGTGCGAGGGTAATAAGCCATTAGGTCATCTTTCCCCAGACTTCGACTTCGGGTTCCAGAGTAATACCATACTGCAATTGAACCTTAGATTGCACCTGAATCATCAGTTCGTAAAATTCTCGAGCCGTAGCTTGTCCGTGATTAATCAAAAAGTTGGCATGTTCGGAGCTTACTTCAGCATCGCCAATTCGAAAGCCTTTGAGTCCTGCCTGATCGATTAACCGACCGGCACTGTGCCCTTGAGGATTTTTGAAGATACATCCTGCATTTCGTTTGGATAAGGGCTGTGAACTTCCGCGTTTGAGTCGGTTAGATTCGACCTGAGCTTGGATCAACTGCTTATCCCCAGGGGTCAGTCGAACGGTAAACCCTAAGGCAACATAGCCGGGTCCTAAATGACTCCAGCGATAGCCAAAATTCTCTGTCTGAGGAGCGGTATCGATCACATCTCCTTCAGGGGTTAGGTATCGATACCGTGACAAAATCTCAACTAATTCTCTTCCGTAGGCTCCAGCATTCATATGCAGCGCTCCGCCGGTGGTACCAGGAATGCCAGCGGCATACTCCATCCCAGAGAGTCCTTGTTCGGCGGCTGCCTGACTCAAACGGATATGGCCAAAATTGGCAGGTGCTGTGATCTCTTGACCTTGAATCTTTAAGACTTTGGGAAAGTTCAAACGAATAACGGGTTCCTCAATATCCGATAGGATGACGAGGTTCGAGCCGCCACCTAAAATTCGGTAGGACCAACCTTCTTGTCGAAACGTTCTAATCAGGACATAAACTTGATCTTCATTAATAGGTTCAAAAAGGATTTTACAATTACCCCCCACTCCTAAGGTTGTCAACTTACCGAAGCTAATATTTTCTTGGTGTGGAATGGATTGGATCTCATCAGGGAGAGAGGGCATAATTCTAGTTTAAGGTTGCGCCGTCCCCAAGAGAAGTTAGGATGAATCTATGCGATGGCTAGGTGTAGATCATGGTACCAAGCGAGTAGGCCTTGCGGTCTGTGATCCCTCCGAATTTCTCTTCACTCCTAAAGGCGTTTGGTCTATGGAAGATCCCCCGATTCTTCCAAGACTCGTTCAGTTTTGTCGGGAGGAGGGAATTGAAGCCCTGTGCGTGGGTTACCCTCAGCATCACGATGGTGCACCGAGTTTGACCGCCCCCGCAGCAGAAGCCTTTGCCCATGAATTGGCCCATCAGACGGGCCTTCCCTTGCAAATGATTGGAGAGCATTTGACGAGTGCGATGGCGGAAACCCGTATGCGCGACGAAGGACTCCCTGCTGGTCAGTTCACTCGATGGATCGATGCCTATGCGGCCATGATTCTTTTAGAAGAATGCGTGGGGGAGCGTCGTCGCCAGGGTCGACCCCTGGATCAGATTTAATTATTTAACGAGATTTGTCGTTCACAACTTTGAGCGAGGAGTTGATTGTGGGTCACAATTAAGGTGGTAGGCTTGAGATTTTGATGAAGTTGATGAATGAAATTTTTAATGAGTTCCGCCGTTACGGGATCCAGATTACCGGTGGGTTCATCCAAAAGCCATAAGGAGGGTTTTCGGACCATCGCCCGTGCGAGTCCGATGCGAGCGGCTTGACCCCCGCTGAGTTGATGAGGATATCGATCGACCAGATCCTCGCACCCCACTTGATGTAGTAAGGATTGTCCCCAAGTCTCATCCCACTCCCCATCCAATTTCATGGGAAGGAGAATATTTTCAAGAACTGTAAATTCAGGAAGCAGCCGAGGATCTTGAAAGGTTAGTCCAATGTGTTGCCTTCGAAAGAGCGCGGAGTTGCTTGGATCCGATGGATCCATGTGGTGCGACCCTAAATCAATTGATCCGGATTGCCAGTTGTCTAGCCCCGCAAGGCAATTCAATAGGGTGGTTTTGCCCACACCACTGGGGCCCACGAGTGCATTAAGACTTCCCGGTGCAAGGCTCAAGGAGAAATGGTCCAAGACGGGACGTTCCGACCCTAGATACCGTTTATGTAGTTGGCGGACTTCAACAGAGAGACTCATTCAAATCAACTCGACCAATCTCAGATAAAGCGTGTGTGTCGCCATGGCATCCCCTAGAGCGGTATGACGCTGGTCTTCGGGAACATGAATGGAAAAGTAGCGAAAGAGTTCATCACTGCTGAGGCGCATTTGAGGAAGTTTCCCTTTTTCGCGGAGCGCCTTGGCAATGCTGTGAGTATCGACAGTTCGATGATGAAAGCGAGACTCAATATTGATGCCTTGGAGAGCAAGGAAGCGTTTCATAAATTCAAAATCAAACGAGATATTGTGGCCCACGAGGGTCAGTGGTTCGGGTCCAAAATGACGGTCACAAAATTGCATCACTTTTTGAATGACCACTGTGGGTTCGAATGCAGATTCATGGTGAGTAACGAGATCGATCCGATTGACTTTAAGTCCCCCTGCAGACACCACGTATGGTTCGTGGCGAACTTTGAGTTCGAGGGTCTCTAGTACGTCTGCTCCCTGACAAGCCACTAAGCCCAGGGTCAGGAGACTGTGAGATTGGGGATCTAACCCTCCTGTTTCAGTATCAAATACTAAATAACGGTTCATGAAGACCTCATGGAATCTATGGGATGGAGTCGAGCGGCTACTCGAGCAGGATATTTGGAGGCTAACCAAGATACGCCTAGAGGAAATAGAATCGCAATAAAGACATCACTCAAGTGGAGTCGAAATGGAACATAGGTGATGAAATCATAGACCGCAGAGGGAAGGGGAATCCACTGGTAGCGATCTGCTAAAAGACAAAATGGAATGGCAAAGAGCAGGCCCCCTATAGTGCCTCTCAAGCCCATATAGATGCCTTGTCGGGCAAAGGCCCCTTCAATTTGCTTAGGAGTGGCTCCAAGCGCGAGCAAAACTCCTAGATCTCTTTTTTTCTCGGTAACTAACAAAATGAGACTTGCCACAATATTGAAGACGGCAATGCACACAATAATGCCAATCAACGACGTAAAAATCCACTTCTCTACACGAAGTGCTGCGAAGAGGGCTCGGTTGGTATCTCGAAGGTCGGATGCTACATAGGGACCCCCAAGGTTTTTCAGAACCGCCGCTTTAATGATGGAAATATCATCCGTGGACTGGGTTCGGACATCGATCATTTCGGCGCGATCTGTTTGGGCAAGTCTCATCGCATCTTGGAGATGGATGAAGGCCCAATTGCGGTCAAATTCGCCGATATGACTATTAAAAATTCCGGCGATACGGTAAGCCGCAACCTTAGGTTGACTTCCCGAGGGCCCCAAACTTAAACGAAAATAGGCTACAGAGATTTCGGAGCCGACGACAAGACCCAGGCGCTCGGCGAGTTGCTGACCAATTAAAATCTCACCTTCCTGAAGCCGAGAGACCGAAGCAGGCTGGAGGGAAGAAAAAATCGTCGACGTCAACTCAGCCGTTGCGGGGTCAATACCTTTAATAATCAAAGGCTCAGGTGGTAAGTCTCGATCGGCTACCCGTAAGAGTCCCTTTTCCATTCGCATTGGGCTAGCTCCGACGACTCCCGGTGTCGTTCGGATATCGTTGAGGACCTTAGGCAAATCTTGGATATCTCCCAAGCGGGGAGCTACGGCAAAATGTGCGGTGGCGCTAAAGATATTTTTCTGGATTTCGTCGTGGAATCCATTCATGAGAGCCATGCATAGGAGCATGGCTGCAACTCCTAATGTGATGCCACCTGTGGCTAATTGACGCATCAATTTAATAAATGAACCCCGACCCGTGGCATGCAAATAGCGGTGGGCTAAAAACCCTTCAAAGGAAGTCATATCTTTCCATTATCGCCTAGGGATATGATCAAAGACGGAGAACTGAACTTTTCGCATGACCGAGACCTCTACTCGTTGCTTTCTAATCGCCCACCAAGGGCCGCGTGAACCTCAAGATCCCATAGA